>WGGC01000101.1 GCA_015491905.1 Bacteroidales bacterium
ACTCACGGAGAAGAAAAACCTCAATTTTGGCTCCTGTTTTTTCCTTTTCACCATGTAAGCGTGCGGGAAAAACCTTGGTGTTATTTATCACAAAAGTATCGCCATCGGAAAAATATTCAAGAATATCTTTGAACATTTTATGTTCAATGGTCTGCCTTTTGCGGTCCACAACCATCATTCTTCCTGCCTCCCTTTCCTTAGGTGGATGGCTGGCAATTAATTCTTTAGGTAATTCAAACTTAAATTGTGATAATTTCATTTCGTCCGGTTATTTGTTAAGAAATCAGTAGAACTTTTCTGCTCATAAAAAGCGTGCAAAGGTACATCTTTTTAAAGGGTTTGTCAAGCGATGTATTTTATTGGTTTTTTCGGCTAATTCAGGGGTTCACATCACGGCCTGCAAAGGTTGCGCTGACAACCTGTTACTTTCGGGAACTTTTGAAAAGATGGGTGTTGAAGTAAAATACTGGGGCGCTCCGCTCACGGAGCTGTTGCGTTCAGATGCCAAATTACTCACTGTTTAATTGCCGGTTATGGATTAATTAACGGAAATAAATCCTAAGCTTTAAACGTCTTATTCTCCTTGCTTTAAGTGTCCGTATTAAAGAACAGCCATCCCATAATTTTCTGTTTTTATCACTCGAAAAAAATAATAGAATAAATTAAAAATTATACCTATCTTTGAACAATCTTTCATGTTTAATTAAGATCCAACAGCTAAAACCTATCTAAAATGTTTTTTAACTCAATAGACTTTGCTGTATTTTTGCCTATTATTTTTGTATTATACTGGTTTGTAGCGCACAAAAATATTAAACTCCAGAACCTTTTAATTGTTGTGGCCAGCTATGTGTTTTACGGTTGGTGGGATTGGCGTTTTTTGTCCTTAATACTGTTTAGCACCATCGTTGATTACTCTGTGGGGATTGGCCTGAAAAAGCAAGACGAAAAATGGAAACGTAAAGCACTTCTTTGGACGAGTATTTTGGTGAACCTTGGATTTTTAGGGTTTTTCAAATACTATAATTTCTTTCTCGATAATTTTGTTTCGGCCTTTTCCTTTTTCGGAAGTCCGATAAACTCTAATTCACTGGATATTGTGCTTCCTGTTGGTATTAGCTTCTACACTTTTCAAACGTTGAGTTATACCATTGATGTTTATAAGAAGAAGTTGGAGCCTACGAGGGATTTTATTGCATTTTCTGCTTTTGTCAGTTTCTTCCCGCAGCTGGTAGCCGGACCTATTGAGAGGGCGACAAATCTGCTTCCACAATTTTATAAGAACCGTCGGTTTGATTACCATAAGGCAGTGGACGGGTTACGCCAAATACTTTGGGGACTATTTAAAAAGATGGTGATAGCTGACAATGCTGCGGAGATGGCCAATCAGATTTTTAATCACTCAGCCGGTTATTCCGGCAGTACTTTGGTTTTGGGTGCTTTATTTTTTGCTTTTCAGATTTACGGTGATTTTTCCGGTTATTCAGATATCGCCATTGGGACATCACGGCTTTTTGGCTTTGATCTGATGAAAAATTTTGCTTTTCCTTATTTTTCAAGGGATATCGCTGAGTTTTGGAGACGCTGGCACATTTCCCTGTCAACCTGGTTCAGAGATTATTTATATATTCCTTTAGGTGGGAGCCGGGGAGATATACGGATAAAAATAAGAAACATTTTTATTATTTTCATTGTCAGCGGCTTTTGGCATGGGGCAAATTGGACTTTCATTATCTGGGGTGCCTTAAATGCTATTTATTTTTTACCGTTAATGCTGCTGCGCAAAAACAGGGTTAATACGAATGTGGTAGCCCAAGGGAAATATTTACCTTCCGTGAAAGAATTTCTCAATATATCGGTAACTTTTGTATTCACTCTTTTGGCTTGGATTTTCTTTCGTGCCGAGAATGTGGGACACGCCTGGAGCTATTTATCCACGATCTTTTCAAGATCAATTTTTACCGTTCCGTCAGTGGTTGGAAATCGACATTCTCTTTTGATAATATTTTTTATTGTAGCTTTTATTGTTGTGGAATGGTTTGGCCGTGAAGACCAATATGCTATTGCACGTTTTGGCTTAAAATGGAAACGGCCGGTTCGGCATGCCATGTATTATTCTATCATAGCAATGATTTTTTGGTTTGGTGGTAGTGAGCAGCAATTTATTTATTTTCAGTTTTAAAGTGAACTATAAGTTATGAAACTGCTTTTAAAAAAAATAGTGTTATTCCTTCTTGTCCCGGTAATTGTAACGGTCTCCTTGTTTATATACTTTGGTGCCCCGCCTCCCAAATTATCAACAAGTGTTTCATTCGATGCAAAAATGCATTTCATGAAGAAGAATTATTCAAATACCCCGGTGGATATTTTAGCTTTTGGCTCCTCTATTTGCTTAAATAATAGTTATTCAACCTCTATTATTAAGGAATCAAAAAACAATAGGTTTCTCAATATTTCGTCCTGGGGACAAAATATGAAAGAAAATTATAATTTATTAAAAATCTTTGCTAAAATACATAAACCAACCACAGTTTTGCTTGTCAGTAATTATATTGACTTTGCTGACAAAAATAAACAGATTAAATATGATCTGTTGGATGAGTATGTTTCTAATACAAAACCCACCATTTATTATTATTTACAAGATTTAAAGATTAAATATTTATTGTGGAATGCAATACGCTTGCATTTTTATAAAAAAGTTGATAATAGATTCGGATATTTGAAGTACGATAAACATGGAAGCGTTAGGATACCTTTAAAAAAGCCTGCTGTTAGTGATGCTATATGGGAAGGCCATAAACTTAAAAAGGGATACTTTTCAAATGTTACGCAATATCTGTATCTTGACAGTATTTCGAAGTATTGCCTGTCTCATCAAATAAAGCTTTTTTATATACTAAGCCCTTTTCGGGAAGGTTATTATTCTAGACTTGGAAATCAGGAATTAGCATTACTGAATAATCTCACAGGTAAATTAAGGTCTATTTTGTCTAAAAATAATGCTTATTTTGTGAACACACTGAATATTGTATGGCCGGACAGCTTATTTCTTGATTACTCTCATTTTAATAAGCTTGGTGCAAAGAAATTTACAGAACACTTTCTAAAAGAGATGAAAAAAGAACAATTACTGAGGAAAGTGTATAAAACGGAAATAGAAGGTGTTATTGATACAGCGAAGATTGTTATGCGTAAAACAGGTTGAAGAAAACACAGGATATTATTTTCGTATAACTATTGGGATTTATAGCTGTTACTGGTATATAATATTTACCCTTTTGCTTTAGGCGTCCTTACCCAAAGATTAAAGTATTTCATATTTTAGGGAAAAATCCTAACTTTGTAGGCCATGGAAGCCCCGTTACTCTATAAGATAGGTATCACCCTTATTCCCGGTATTGGTGATGTGAATGGCAAAAAGCTCATTCAGTGGTGTGGCAGTGCCGAAGAAGTTTTTAA
>WGGC01000102.1 GCA_015491905.1 Bacteroidales bacterium
AAAATTCTCTTCCCCAAAAATTTCATCCATAAGCAAACGAAGTTGAGCTACTTCATTATCATCAATAGAAACAAAAATAACTCCATCTTCTCTTAATAGCTGTTTAGCAATATAAAGTCGAGGATACATAAAAGTAAGCCAAGCCGAGTGTGAGTTGCTTTTGCTGTCAACAAAACTTAAAATTCGCTTCGCTTTTTCTTCATCAACTCCTGCAAGTTGTCTAAACTCACTAATGGTAAATTTTCTGTCGTCTTGATATACAAAACCATCACTTCCTGTGTTGTATGGTGGGTCAATGTATATCATTTTTATTTTTTCGTAATAGGCGTTTGAGAGGTGTTTTAGTACTTCCAAATTATCGCCTTTTATGAGTAGGTTTTCAGAGTTTTTATTTTCGTCTTTTTGGTTAAATGCTTCATTTTCTTTTAAAAGGGTTGTTGCTTCATCGCTTGCAAGAAGTCTTGCGTAAGATTTTCCAAGCCAATCCATTCCGTAACTTTCTTTGTAAAAGTCTATTTTATTTTGTGAGAGTTGTTGTTTGAATTTTCCAAAATTAAAGTTTCCGTTTTTGTCAAAACAGTGCGGAAAATGTTTTTTCAAAACTTCCAAATCTTTGTTTGGTACTTTAATACCATTTGTTATTTTTTGCTCTTTGTCCATTATTTACCCTTTTGTAATTTCATTATCAATCAATAATTCTTTTACACTTACATTAAGTATTTTGGCGATATCATAAAGCACTTCCAACCGTGGTTGCTTTCGGTTTTGTACATAGGAATTTACCATATTATAGCTTTTGCCAAGTTTATCGGCAAGCCACTTTTGTTTAATTCCTTTTTCTTCCAATACTTCTTTTATTCTATTCATTTGTATGAATTATTTTAACACAAAAATAATAGAGTTTTATTAAATATCTCTTTTTGTGAGATATAATTTCAAATAGTTATTAACATTATTCTACAAGCATGGGAAAGAAACTGCTCTTTTAATTTTTTCGGGTCGGCATTTTTTGTGTGTTAGCAAAAACTAAATGTGCAATTTGTGCGATAGGTTTTCTTTTTTATTTGCTAACAAGATTTTTCTTACTCTGTAGTTTCAGGGTTTCGTTGCCATGCACCTAACCGCTTATAAAATCATCTTACTGTTATAAAAAATGTTCGGGAAAAATAATATATCAATTTAACTGTAATAACTTTCATATTTAATTATACTTACTTTTTTCATGATAATTTAATTCCAAAAGAAACTAATATTTTAGAATTTTTTTCTAAAGAATATATGTAAGTAAGGAAAAAATATATTACGGGTTTTTTTTCTGTAAGTTTGCACCAAAAGTAAGATTTTGTACTATGTCTGATAGATTTCACCCCATATCTTTACCTCATCTTTGGAGGTTAATAATTAATGAATACAAACAAAAGAATAGTATTTTCGGTATTCCGGAATCCTTGTTTTTTAGTCCTGATAAAGAAAAACGTTTTAATACCAATATTTTTGGGCATTCTATCGATACTCCTTTGGGAGTTGCAGCGGGTCCGCAAACACAAATGGCACAAAATATCGTGGCTTCATGGTTGATGGGCTCGCGGTATATTGAACTTAAAACTGTTCAAACACTCGATGAACTGGATATATCTAAGCCTTGCATCGACATGCAGGATGAAGGGTATAACTGTGAATGGTCACAGGAATTAAAAATAAAACAAAGTTTCGATGAGTATTTGAATGCATGGATTATTATTCATCTGCTCCATAATATACTGGGTTTTAAAGGTCAGGTAGATACAGTGTTTAACATGAGTGTCGGGTACGATATGCAGGGTGTCAAAAAGGAAAATATTCAATGGTTTCTTAAATCAATGAAAAATGCCGGCAATGCACTGGAAAACAGATTGGCAGAACTTAAACCTTTATTCCCTGATATTGATGATGTAAAAATTCCTCAAGTTATTTCCGATAATATTACATTATCTACAATGCATGGGTGCCCATCAAACGAAATTGAAGAAATTGCAGATTATCTGATGAGCAAACATCACCTTCATACCTTTGTAAAATTAAATCCTACACTACTTGGCCCTGAAAAATTACGCGAAATTCTAAATGATAAATTAAAATTTACTACAACTGTCCCTGATGAAGCTTTTAATCACGATCTGAAATATAATGATGCAGTTAAAATTATTAATTCTTTACAAAAAACAGCTGCAAAAACAGGACTTGTTTTCGGTCTTAAATTAACTAATACTCTGGAATCTCTTAACACTAAAAGTGTTTTTTCTCCTGATAATGAAATGATGTATATGAGCGGAAGAGCATTACATCCTATTGCTATTCAGGTAGCAAAAAAATTGCAACAGGATTTCTCCGGTAAATTAAATTTATCTTTTTCTGCCGGTATTGATGCTTTTAATGTGTCTGAAGTGGTGTCATGCGGATTTAAAACAATTACAGTTTGCTCCGATTTGCTTAAACCGGGCGGATATACGCGTATGGCACAATATTTTACGAACCTTTCCGAAAGATTCGATGATTTAAAAGTTGATAATATAAAACAATATATAAAAGCTGTTGCTGATAATTCTGATATTCAACAAGCAGAATTTAAAAATTTAAAAACATATGCAGATAAGGTTATTAACTCTTCCGCTTATCGCCGAAATTATGTACATCTACCATCCATAAAAACACATTTAAAACTTGATTATTTTGATTGTATTAATGCACCATGTGAAGTAACATGCCCTACTAATCAGGATGTTCCTTCCTATATGTATTATACGGCAAATGGTGATTTTGAATCTGCTTATCAGGTTATTACCGAAACTAATGCCTTTCCTAATTCCACAGGAATGGTATGCGATCATGTTTGTCAAACAAAGTGTACACGAATTAATTATGATGAAACTGTCGCGATAAGAGATATTAAAAGATTTGTTGTAGAATGGCATAATAAAAATGAAAAAAAGGAAAAGATTTCCATTGTAGAAAATAATAATCATAAAATTGCAATTATTGGCGCCGGCCCTACAGGCTTATCTGCAGCTTATTTTTTATTGAAAAAAGGCTTTCAAATTAAAGTTTTCGAACAGAAAAACAAACCGGGAGGAATGGTTTCAGATGCTATTCCTAAATTTAGAATTCCTGATGAATCTGTTATGATGGATGTTAGTAAGATAGTGGAATTGGGCGCTGAAATTCATTATAATTATAAAGTTACAAAAGAAACCTTCTATAGTTTAAAAAAAGATTATGATGCTGTAGTGGTAGCTGTGGGAGCACAAGATGTTCCTAAATTAAATATTCCCGGGATAAATGCTTCGGGAGTAATTGAATCATTGGATTTTTTAGAAAAATCACGTCAGGGAAAATTTTCTTACATAGGTAATAATATAGTAGTTATTGGTGGAGGAAATACCGCCATGGATATAGCTCGTACTGCTTATCGTTTGTCAGGAGGTAACGGAAAAGTTACTATTCTTTATCGCCGTACTATTGAGGAAATGCCGGCTGTATATCAAGAAGTGCTTGATGCTATGGAGGAAGGAGTTAATTTTGTTGAACTGGCAGCGCCTGTTGCAGTAATCCGGGATGCTTCCGGAAAAGTTACAGGATTAAAATGTATTAAAATGAAACCAGGTGACCCAGATGAAAGTGGGCGCCACAGACCAATACCAATTCAGAATAGTGAATTTGATTTGGAAGCAGACGTTGTGATTCCTGCCATCGGTCAAAAAATTGCTGTGGATTTTACGGATATAAATTTATTGACTACCAAAACCGGTTCGTTAGAAACAAAAATACCAAATGTTTACATTGGAGGGGATGCACGTCTTGGTGCTTCTTCGCTGGTTAATGGAGTGGGTGATGGAAGAAAAATAGCTGCTGAAATTACAAAAAAGTTTCTGTCGGTTACAACTGAAAATGATTTTCAACAAAACAGTAAAAAAAGAACCCCTACAGATATCAATCAGCTTATGTTGAAAAAATCTGTTAGAATTTGGGGCGAGCATCCTAAGGAGCTACCATTAGATGAAAGAAAAAACTTTCAAATTGTAACAGGTACATTTACTGAAAAAGAGGCTGTTAAAGAGGCTTCACGTTGTTTGCTTTGCGATGAAGTTTGTAATATATGTACTACCGTTTGTCCAAATTTTGCAAATTATTATTATGAAACCGAAAAGCAATCATTTGAATTAAGTAATATTTATTTGGAAAAAAATAGTTATAAGCTTCAACCGGCTAAAACATTTACAATAAAACAAGGTATTCAAATA
Organism: Bacteroidales bacterium; assembly: GCA_015491905.1. Lineage (GTDB taxonomy): Bacteria > Bacteroidota > Bacteroidia > Bacteroidales > F082 > Sulfidibacterium. The sequence goes on from WGGC01000102.1 coordinate 4,278, forward strand.
TTGAATATCGATAATTTTTGCAATGAATGCGGAAACTGCGATACTTTTTGCCCTACTGCAGGAGCTCCTTATAAATCTAAACCTAAAGTTTTCCTTACTCGCACTTCCTTTGAAGAAGCGACAGATGGTTATTACCTGGAAACCTTAAATGAAGGAAAACGACTCCTTGGGAAAAAAGGTTCTGAAAAGGTATCTTTGGAGGAATCAGGGCAGGAATATATATATACGAATAGAAATGTTATCGTTCGAATAAAAAAAAGTGATTTTTCTGTTCTGGATGTGGAAGTTGTTGTTCCCGAAGAGGAAAAAGTTATTTCACTTGCAGAAGCTGCCAATATGCACGTAATATTGCAAGGTGCTGTTGAACTGGCGTTTGACTAAAGTTTGAATTGATATGTTATCTTTGATTCAGTCATGACAAATGAGCTGTAAAATTGTGATATGTTTTCAATTACTGAAAATTTTTCTGTGATGAAAAGATGATATTCCTGCATATCTTTACAATACACTTTTAACAAAAAATCGGAATTACCCGAAATGTAATAACATTCGGTAATTTCATCTAACTTGTTAACTGCATTCTCAAAACCTTCTACTACTTCTTTGGTATGCCTGGTTAGGTTTACAGATATATAAACAATTAAATTCTTTTCTATCTTTTTTGGATCTAACAGAGTAATGTATTGTTTTATGTAGCCGGCTTTCTCCAGTTTTTTTATTCTTTCGTGGATAGGAGTTGTAGAAAGATATAATTTTTCTGATAATTCCCTTATAGTAATACGGCTGTTTTCCTGTAGCAGATTCAATAATTTCAGATCAATTTCATCAATATTTTTATTTCTTTTTTCCATAGTTATTTCGATAATAATATAGTTAATTTCGTTTTTCAGTTAATTTTTCCAATCTCATTTATTTCTTGTTTCGCAAAAATAAAAAAAATCTAATTAAAATAAAAATAAAGGTAAAATGTTCCATATAAAAATAAAATTCAAGAAAAATAATATATTTAATTACTTTTGTATAAAATAAATAACGTTTAAACTATGATACATTTATCTGATAAAGTCGTAAATACAACAGCTTTGGAAAATGCTGTAAAACGATTTAAAGAACAAAAAATTATTTTACCCACTTTCGACCAACAGCGTCATCCTGAAAAAGTTCCGGAGAAAATTAAAGAAAAACTTAAAAATGTGGGATTATGGGAAATTAATCCTTTGAATTTATTCCGCATTACATGGAAAAATGAACCTAAGGAAAAGGGTGGGTTATATGGAAAACCTAATTATATTGAATTACCATCTGAATTAACCGGTGTTAAAGCACGTATTGTATTACTTATAGGAAAATATTTTCCTACAGGTGCACATAAGGTTGGTGCAGCTTACGGATGCCTGGCACCAAGGATAATTACAGGTGAATTTGATCCTACTTATCATAAAGCCGTTTGGCCTTCTACCGGTAATTATTGTCGTGGAGGTGCATTCGATAGTCGTTTAATGGGTACCGAACCTATTGCAATCTTACCCGAAGAAATGAGCCAGGAACGCTTCGATTGGTTGAGAAATGTTGTTAAATCTACTGTAATTGCTACGCCCGGAAGTGAATCTAATGTAAAAGAAATTTACGATAAATGTTGGGAATTGCGAAGGACAAGAGAGGATGTGGTAATTTTTAATCAGTTTGATGAATTTGGAAATGCAATTTGGCATTATACCGTTACCGGAGAAGCCCTCGAAGAGGTTTATAATTTGATAAAAAATGATAACAGCAGACTGCAAGGTTATGTTTCTGCAACAGGGTCAGCGGGTACCATTGCCGCGGGTGATTATTTACGTACTCTTTTTCCTCAAATTAAAGTGATTGCTTCTGAAGCTCTGCAATGTCCTACTTTACTTCGTAATGGTTTTGGTGCACATCGTATTGAAGGAATTGGTGATAAGCATGTTCCATGGATACATAATGTGAAAAATACAAATGCTGTTACAGCTATTGATGATGAGGATACCATGCGTTTGCTGAGGTTATTCAACGAGCCCGAGGGTCATAAATATTTGCGCTCATTGGGTTTTGATGAAGAAATAATCGAAAAACTGCCCTTATTAGGAATTTCTTCTATTGCTAATGTTTTGTCGGCTATAAAAACAGCTAAATATTTTGAGCTAACTGAAGATGATGTAATTATGACTGTTGCTACCGACTCGGTGGATATGTATCATTCCCGTTTACAAGAGCTTAGAGAAGATCGTGGAGAATATGCTGAATTGCAGGCAGCTAAAGATTATGAAAAATGTATGTTAGGACAATCTGTCGATAATATGAAAGAATTGAATTATCAGGATCAGAAAGCTATTCACAATCTGAAATATTTTACCTGGGTGGAACAGCAGGCAAAAGAAGTAAAAGACTTGAATAGTCTTTGGTACGACAGAAAGCTTTGGCCTCATGTTTTTAATATGACTAAGATATGGGATGAATTAATAAATGAATTTAATGAACGTACCGGTTTGCTAAAAGAACTGTAGCGTATTTTTATCATTATGATTTTTGAAATAATTTTCCGGGTTCTTTTAAGAAGCTATATTGTCAAAAGGAAAACCCTGTCATAAAGTGAAGTTATTTATTTTTACTTTGAGGGGATAGATGTCCTTTAACTAAACTGTGGTAGCTATTCAGGATAAGGAAATGGAGGAATTATTTTTAAAATTATATTCCGGCGTAATACCGGAAGGTGGTTTATTTATGTAATTTTGTTACAATGAATTCACTTTAAGTTAGAGAATAATGATTGAAGGGAAATTTTATTATCAGTGTGTTAACTGTGGTGAGACTTTCAAAAATGATGGGATAAGATATTTATGTCCTCACTGCGAAAGTGAAAATAATGCTACAACGCCTCCACGTGGAGTTTTAAAAGTTGTATATCCTTATGAAAAAATTAAAGATAAATATTCTTCCTTTGATTTATTGAAACAAAAGGGATTTCTGGATTTATTACCTGTTGATTCACTAAAAAGCCTTCCTGAATTGCGTATTGGAGATACTCCGTTATATAAGGTTTCTTCTTTGGAAGGAAAAGCGCTTCCTGTTGAACTTATGATAAAAGATGACTCACAAAACCCTACTTATTCCTATAAAGACAGGGCGTCGGCAATGGTTTCTGCATTTGCAAAAGAAAAAAATATAGAAACTATTGTAACTGCCTCCACTGGAAATGCAGGTTCATCCCTGGCTGGAATATGTGCTTCTCAGCATCAAAAAGCCATTATCATGGTGCCCGAAAAAGCACCTTTAGCCAAGCTTACCCAAATTTTGATGTATGGAGCAACCATTGTACCCGTAAAAGGGACTTATGATGATGCTTTCGACCTGAGTATTGAAGCTACAAAATCTTATCATTGGTATAACCGGAATACAGCTTACAATCCTATTACTGTTGAAGGTAAAAAAAGTGTCGCATTTGAATTGTTTGAACAATTGAATGGTAACTGTCCCGATCGTATTTTTATACCTGTAGGTGATGGGGTTATACTTTCAGGAGTTTACAAAGGTTTTGAGGATTTGTTTTACATGGGATATATTAATAAAATGCCGGTAATGGTAGCTGTGCAGTCTAATGGTAGCGATAATCTTGTTAGAAATGTATTTTCAGATTCTTTTGAAATAAAAGAAAGCCATACCCTTGCTGATTCTATTGCTGTGGATATTCCCCGTAATTTCTATATGGCAAAGCAATACATTCAAAAATATCAGGGTGAAGTGTTAACGGTTTCAGATAATGATATTTTGGAAGCTTCAAAAAAATTATCTAAAAATACCGGATTGTTTGCGGAACCTGCAGCTGTCGCTTCCTTTGCTGGATTTTTACATTATCTTAACAATAATATGATGGAAGAGAAAAGTCTGAATATTGTTCTTTCTACAGGCAGCGGACTTAAGGATTTAACTGCCGTGCAGTCTGTTATTTCTATTCCTCAAGCAATTAAACCGGATCTTTTTCATCTTAAAAAGCTATTATCATGATTTCTTTTTCTTTAAATGGCCGGAAAGAAAATTATTCCGGTGATAAAAATCAATCATTGTTGAGTTATTTACGCAATGAAAAAAGAATTACTTCCGTAAAAGATGGTTGCTCGGGCCAGGCTGCATGTGGTGCATGTACAGTAGAAATTAATGGAAAAGCTAAATTGGCTTGTGTTACAAAAATGGGAACTCTGGAAAATGCTGAAATACTGACAATGGAAGGCTTTCCTGAATATATAAAGGAAACTATTGCTGTTGCTATGGTTAACGAAGGTGCCGTACAGTGTGGTTTTTGTACACCGGGGTATATTACCCGCACCAAGGTCTTACTGGAAAAAAATCCTAATCCTTCTATTGAAGAACTCAGGCAAGCTTATAAGCCACATATCTGTCGATGTACTGGTTATAAAAAAATAGAAAAGGGAGCAATGAAAGCTGCCATAGCTATTAAAGATCATAAGCAGTTGAAGATAAGAAAGACAAATGGAAAAATAGGGGTTGCTGAACCTAAATATAAAGCTTATGATGCAGCAATTGGAAAGAAAAAGTTTGTTGATGATATTTTTATCCCTGGTATGTTAGCCGGGGCATTGAAATTTAGTGACTATCCTAAGGCTAAAGTATTAAATATTAATACCAAAGAGGCGGAATTATTGCCTGGTGTTCATAAAGTTTTTACGGCAAAAGATATTCCGGGAGAAAAGAAAGTAGGATTAATACTTCAGGATTGGCCGGTGATGATTGATGAAGGAGAGATGACACATTACATTGGTGATGTAATTGCTGGTGTTGTTGCTGATACCGATGAAATTGCCAGAAAAGCTGTTAGCCTTATCAAAGTGGATTATGAGGTATATAATCCTGTAACAGATGTTTTTAAGGCTATTAATGGACCACGTGTTCATCCGGAACGTCCCAATAATTTCGATACCGTTCAGTTTACTATTGGTGATGCTGATTCTGCTATGAAGAAAGCCCGCTTTATTTCAAAAGGAAGATATGAAACCCAACGTATTGAGCATGGTTTTCTTGAAACGGAAGCAGCCATTGCTGTACCTAATGATAAAGGAGGTGTGGATTTATACAGCCAGAGCCAGGGGATTTATGAAGACCGTCGTCAGGTTGCAATGATATTAGGACTAAAAGAAGAGCAAGTACGTGTGATTCTGGTTCCTAATGGCGGCGGGTTTGGAGGAAAGGAAGACCTGTCTGTACAAGGACATACTTCTTTGTTTGCATTTATTTTGCAGAAACCTGTAAAAATATCTTTAACACGTGAAGAGTCTATAAGAGTTCATCCAAAACGACATCCTGTTTTTATGGATATTGAAGTTGGTGCTGATGAAAACGGAAAACTTGTCGCTCTAAAACTTGATGCTGTTGGAGATACCGGAGCTTATGCATCAGTTGGAATGAAAGTGCTGGAACGTGTGGCCGGGCATGCTGCGGGGGGATATTATATCCCCGATGTTTCTATGTTAGCCCGTACTGTTTATACTAATAACATTCCGTGTGGAGCCATGCGCGGGTTTGGTGCTAATCAGGTGACTTTTGCTTTAGAGAGTTGTGTGGATGACATTTGCGAGCAGGGAGGTTTTGACAGGTATCAGTTTCGTTGGGATAATGCTTTGATCGACGGATTAACAACATCTACGGGTCAAAAGGTTTTTGGCGTTGGCGTTCGTGCTTGCCTGGAGGCTTTAAAACAGGATTTTTATAATGCAAAATATGCAGGTATTGCTGCTGGAATTAAAAATTCAGGTGTGGGTAATGGAATGATTGATGAGTCTAAGGTTAAAATTGAAATTATTTCTGAAAATAAAATCAGATTAAACCATGGCTGGACAGAAATGGGTCAGGGTGTTCAAAATATGGCTTTACAAACTCTTTGCCAGGAAACAGACCTTCCGCCTGAGTTGATAGAAGTTGTAGTTGATACTGAAGCTCAAATAAAAACCGGAATGACAACCTCCTCCAGAGCAACAGCATTAGTGGGGCTTGCTGTTATCAGCGCTTCTAAATCTCTAAAAAAAGATTTAAAGAAATATGCTCTTTCCGAACTTATTGGGAAAACATACTCAGGACAATATGTGTGTGACTGGACCAATAAACCCGGCGACCCTGTAGCTGATCCGAAAATACATTATTCCTACGGTTATGCAGCTCAACTCTGTATTCTGGATGAAAAAGGGAATATCGCTAAGATTGTAGCCGCCCACGATGCAGGTAAAATTATGAATCCTATGTTGTTTGAAGGCCAGATTGAAGGTGCTGTCCATATGGGGTTAGGTTATGCTTTAACAGAGGATTTGCCTATGAAAAATGGGTTTCTTGTCTCTGATAAATACAGAAAATTGGGGATATTAAGAGCCCATGAAACACCTGAAATAGTAGTGAAAGGAATAGAAGTAAAAGATCCGGTTGGCCCTTATGGTGCAAAAGGAATTGGCGAAATAGGCCTTGTCCCTACGGCTGGTGCTGTGGCTAACGCTCTGTATCAATTTGATGGTATTAGAAGATATAAATTACCCCTAAAAAGAAAAAAATAAGTAAATATGGCTGTTTTACTGAAAAATGCACGGTTTGTAAACTGGCAGACATTGGAAATTGATGATGGTAATATCCTTGTGGAAGAAGGCCCGGAAGGGAAAATTTTTTTCCAGGGAACAGGGTTGCCGGAAAAAAAAGAGGTTGAAACTATAGATTGTTCCGGTAAAATTGTTACTAAATCTTTTGCCGTCGGTCATCATCATATTTATTCAGCTTTGGCCAGAGGAATGGGAGCGCCCCAAAAAAATCCCGAGAATTTTTTTGAAATCCTAAAATATATTTGGTGGACACTTGATAAGTCGCTGGATAAAGAAATGATTGAAGCTAGTGCATTATCTACGGCAATTGCTTGTGCCAAAGCTGGGTCTACCTTTGTTAT
>WGGC01000103.1 GCA_015491905.1 Bacteroidales bacterium
AACGTTTCAATAGCTTCAAAGGTAGATTCAAGCTTCTCAAATTTACCTCCGGGTTTAAAATTTGGCTTTTGTTTATCTAAAAATTTTCTTAACGCTTTCATAAAAATAAAAACTAATATTTAATTGTACTAACAGCATTTATAATTAAAGCTATTTACTAAAAAGGAATAATTAGCTTCAATATATTTATTGCTTATTTTTTTAATCCTCCCGATTTTTAACTCATCTCTTTACGCATTAGCTCAAGTCCGTTGCGAACAATTTTTTGAATTTCAGTTTTTGATGGATCAACAACTTCACATAGCGCAAAGTCTTCAGCATCTATTTCATATATACCAAGGTTTTCCATCAAGTCGATATCCTCTATTAAAATAGCTTTAATTAATTCCAACGGATAAATATCAAAAGGAAAATATTTCTCAAATAAACCGGTTACAACGTATGCTCTTTCTCCTCCGTGCATATTTGTATCCAGACGGTATTTTTTTCTTGGCATGAAAGCAGACGGAAAGGTTCCTGAAACACTAAACTTACCAAAACCCGGCTTTAACCATCCCAAAAATTCATAATAATCACCTTCAGGAATAACAGTAACCTGAGCATCATAAAACCCTACAAAACCATCTTTTTCAATTGCATCTCCATTCAAAACACTACCACTAATATATCTTAAATTTTTTTCTGATATATTACCTTCCAACATTTCCAATACAGATGCACCAATAGGAGATTTGTAATAATGAGGACGTTTTACGTCTGAACCGGTTAAAGCTATCAATCGTGTAGTATCATGCTTTCCTGTTAAAAACAGTTTTCCAACAGCAACAACATCCTGTGGATTTATATACCAAATAATATCTCCTTTATTAATAGGAGAAAGTTTAGAAATATGAACACTAACATTTCCGGAAGGATGTGGCCCCTTAAAACGATTAATCTCAACTCCTTTTGAGTTAAGAAAAACTTTGGATAATGTTTTCTTTGCATGAATATTTAAAAACAATTTACCTGTTGTAAGTGTTTTTAAAACATCAAGCCCTGCCTGAAACTCATCCCCATGACCATGAAGTAAAAAATCATAATCAGGAGCTAAAGGATTTGTGTCAAACCCTGAAATAAAAATTGCTTTGGGTTCATCATCAGGATTTGCAACAACTGAATATGGCCGTTGACGAAGCATAGGCCATAATCCACTTTTTAATAACTTGCTTATAGTTTCTTCTTTTGTAAGTGAAGAAATGTCAGATTTTCCAAATTCTTCAGATTCACTTTTCCCATCAGGTTCAATCACAATCTCCAAAACTTTTCTTTTCTCACCTCGTCTAACTTCAAGAACTTTTCCACTTACTGGAGAGGTGTAAAAAATATTTGTCCGGTTTTTATCAAAAAACAAAGGAGTACCTGCCTTTACCTTATCATCATTTTTTACTAACAGTTTTGGGAAAACGCCAATAAAGTCAGTAGGTTTTATAGCAAACAAGCTTGCATTTAATTCAGAGATTGTTTTTTCTGCCTCACCTATCAGGTTGATATCCAGACCTTTTCTAATAGAATATACAGTTGACATATATAAATAAATTCATTATATTTTCGGAGCGCAAGTTAATTATTTAACAAGAACTTTTGCAAAAAAATATTAAAAAATTATTATTTCCTGAAGGCTCTAATTTAGATTGATTATAATCAAGTAATTATCTATTTTTTTTTAAAGATTTTTTAGTGATTGGTTTTAATATCATTATTTTTGAATTAGTAAAAGGTTATTTATGATAAAACATTTATCTTTTTACCACAAAAAATAATGTATATTTGTTTTATTAAAATTTATTGGTGATTAAAAAAATACTCTTTTATATATTCTTATTTTTAATTTCGGGAATTTGTAACGGACAATCTACAACCAAAGAATCTCCGGGAATTTTCGACAAAAATATTGTTTCTGTGCAACTATACCCAACAGGCTACCCATTAAAAGATGCTGTTTTAAATTTAAATTCTAACAATAGCCTAACTCTAAAATTTGATGATTTAAACAATAGCTTTTTAAACTATACCTATACAATTATTCATTGTTCTTCAAATTGGGAACCATCACCTTTGATGAAAATGGATTATATAGATGGTTTTTTTGAAGGTACAATCTCCAATTATGAGTTTTCTTTTAATACCCGGACACAATATGTTCATTACACATTAAACTTTCCATCAGTTCAAATGAAACCTAAATTATCCGGGAATTATTTATTACAGGTATATTATTTAGATAATTCAGGGGAAAAAATAATTATATTTAATAAGCGATTTGTAGTAATAGAGCAACTAATAACTGTAAATGCAAAGGTATTGTTAAACCCTGTAAATTTAGCATATTCAGAAAAACAACAAATTGAATTCAGCTGCATTACAGGCAATAATTTTAATAGTGAACCTTTATTACGTTTTAGAGCCACAGTACAACAAAATAATCGATGGGATAATGCAAATTATAATATTAAACCCACATCAGCAAACCCATCACAAATTAACTTTAATTATCCAAACGGAATTTTATTTAATGGAGGCAACGAACCTAGATTTTTCGATATGAAAAGTTTTCGCTATCTGGCACAAAACATTAAAGAAATAACCCCCGAAAAGAATAAATATTTTGTCGTTTTACATACATCTTACCCAAGAGCAGGATTACCATATGAGACTTATAATAACATCCATGGCAAAGAACTGATAACAGCACGGCCGGATCAAAATCCTAATACTGAAGGAGACTATGCAACAGTAAAATTTACTTTAAAAATGCCGCAAGTATCCAGTAATAAAGATATATATATTTTAGGTGAATTATCTAATTGGCAATATACAGATAAAAACAAATTACGTTATAATCAAAAAAAACAAATGTATGAGGGCTCCTTATTTCTAAAACAAGGATATTATGAATATTGGTATTCTGTTGTTACCAAAGAAAAGAAAGCTGGAACAATTGTACCAATTGAAGGAAATCATTGGCAAACAAATAACAATTATACCATATACATATATTACCACAACCGAATGCCTGAGTACGACAGACTGGTTGGATACAAAAAAATAAATTCTCAAATTGATAACATTTCCCAAATAGAGACACATTAAACACAAACCTCTTTACGTATTATACTATAAATCAATCTATATATATTTTGGAATGGTTTATGGTATATAAATAAAAATGTTATTTTTTTATATTAAAACAACTATAAAGAAGAATGAAAAAACAAATTTTTACAAAAAAAACAAAGCTTTTATCAGGAATACTTTTGTCAGGTTTTGCAATGATATTATTATTATCTTCATGTAATACATCAAAAACTAATAATCCAATTCCCGCAAAACAAAAGACAACAAAAGACTTAACTATTCCGAAAACTTTTAACTGGAATACTGCCAAGCAGACAACTATAACCCTACAGGCTGTAGATAACCAGAACAAAGCAATAAAAGGTGCTAAATTTTCTGTTTTTTCTGCTGACCCGGAAACAGAAAACGGAAAGCTTATTGCCAGTGGCGCAACCAACGACAATGGAGTTTATAGCATTTCACATGAAATACCTGCATATTATTCTTCACTTTTCATACGGTCAGATTATGTCGGTGTTCCTTCTCCCGGCAAGGTTTATATAACCAATAATAATATTGATTTAACGCTGGGAGGGACTTCAAAAAGCACAAAATTCAAATCCTCCTTTAAAGCGCAGAGTTCAAATCCAATTTATAAATTTATGGGAAATTATAACTCTCAAGGGGTCCCTGATTACCTAGAGCCTACCAACGATATTATTACCCGTTCATTTTTAAATGATATTAACAACACTTTGCCTGAACGTAGAAAATTACCCATTTCTCATCCTCAATATTTTGGAAATAATGTAGATCCCAATTTACATTTAGTAGGAACTTCTGATGTATGGGTAACATTTGTATCTGAAGGTGCCGGGTATAAAAATGTTTTAGGATTTTACACTTACCCAACTAATAACCCTCCGCAGAGTACTTCAGACATCGACTCTATAAACATTATTTTTCCAAACGTTTCTTTTCAGGGGAGCGGAGGTGGATTACATGCCGGAAATAAAGTTTTTTTAGGGCAATTTCCTAAAAATACAAGTATTGGATTTGTATTAATTGCTGACGGATGGAAAAATCAGCAGGTTACCAACGGAAAATGGATTTTATACTCACAAAATAACCTTAATCCTGAATCAGACCCAAACTTAAAACAACATGCCGTTTTATTATCTGATAATGCCAGAGATTTATTTTTACTCGGTTTTGAAGATATTAGAAGAGACAAGAGAAGCTGTGACCAAGACTTTAACGATGCAGTTTTTTATCTTACAGTAAATCCCATACAAAATATTGACCAGTCGAGCTTACCGCTGGTAGATTATACAGGTAGCGACAGCGACAATGATGGAGTTCCGGATAATTTTGACGACTATCCTAACGATCCAACAATGGCTTTTAACAATTATTATTTTCAACAAGGACATTACGGCACACTTGCATTTGAAGATTTGTGGCCTTCCACCGGAGATTATGATTTTAATGATGCCGTTATAGATTATAACTTTAATCAAATAACAAATGGCAACAATGAAGTTGTTAAAATAAAAGGAACATTTATTTTAAGGGCACAAGGTGCATATTACCACAATGGATTCGGAATAGAGTTGCCTATAAATAAAAGCCTGGTATCATCGGTTACCGGCAACATGAATGTACCGGGTAATATTGTAAATTTAGACAACAAAAACCTGGAATCAGGCCAGACAAAGGCAGTAATAATTTTATGGGAAGATGGTTATGATGTTTTACCAGGTCCCGGCACAGGTCTTGGAGTTAACACAGATCCTTCAGCACCATATGTTACACCAACTGAAATGCATATAGAGATTGATTTAAATCAACCGGTAAGTCTTTCTGATTTAGGAAACCCACCATATAATCCATTTATATTTATAAATAAAGATCGTACTCATGAGATTCATTTACCAAACAAACCACCAACTGAACTGGCAGACACCAGGCTATTTGGAACAGGTGATGATGATTCTCAGCCGGGAAGTTCTAGGTATTATAAAACAGCATCAAATTTACCATGGGCAATTAATATTATTGAGAAGTTTGATTATCCAAAGGAGAAAGTGGACATCACTCAAACCTATACACATTTTGCAACATGGGCAGAAAGTGGCGGCATAGAATACCCTGACTGGTATAAAGATCTTCCAGGATATAGAGTTACTACAAATGTTTATTTAATACCATAAAAAACGCATTAATTAAATTATAATTAGCAAACAGCAACCTTTCTTTTTAGAAAGGTTGCTGTTTTTATTATATTGATTTAAAACTTTTTACAAATTACGATAAAGTTATAATTTGCACAATACAAAAGAATTTGCTACTTATGCAGACTCAAAATTTTAATTTTTAGTATGAATGCACTAGAGGCGTTGGATCATGTTCGTTTAAATTTTAGTCCTGCAAGTTTACACATCCTTAACTTAACATTAGCTTTTGTTATGTTTGGTGTTGCTCTTAACATAAAGGTTTCACATTTTAAGGACATCTTTTTTAAACCTAAATCTGCACTTGTTGGAATATTTTCTCAATTCATTGCACTTCCTTTTTTAACCTTTATTTTAGTAGTACTGCTAAAAGATTACATTACCCCTACTATTGGACTTGGAATGATACTAGTAGCAGCCTGTCCCGGAGGAAACATCAGTAATTTCATATCATCATTAGCAAAAGGAAATGCTGCACTTTCAGTAAGTTTAACAGCTTTTGCAACTTTAATGGCAGTAATTATGACACCTGTCAACTTTGCATTTTGGGGAAAACTATATACAGGAATTTTAGAAAAATCATCGGCTTCCCAACTTGTCAGGCCTATTAATATAGACTTCTGGCAAATGTTTCAAACAGTATTTATTATATTGGGTATTCCTTTGATTCTTGGCTTAATTATCAACCATTACTGGCCTTCATTAACAAAAAAAATTATAAAGCCAATTAAAAACCTCTCAATTTTAGCTTTTTTGGCTATTGTTGTATTTGCGTTTGCAAAAAACTTTCATCATTTTATGCTGTACGTTAAATTTGTTTTCTTATTAGTATTGGTACACAATGCCTTGGCATTAATTACAGGATACACATTGGGAAGAATATTTAAATTAGGCGTAAGAGACAGAAAGACATTGGCAATAGAAACCGGCATTCAAAATTCAGGATTAGCACTTGTTTTAATATTCAATCCTAAGATTTTTCCACCTGAACTAGAATTAGGAGGAATGGCAATTATTGCAGCCTGGTGGGGAATATGGCATATCGTTTCAGGACTTACAATGGCTTTTATTTGGTCTAACACTTCTTTTAAAATTAGTTTAAAATCAATATCGGGGATAATTAAAAATGGGAATTCATAATATTGAAAAAAAATCTTTTGGATACTCACTTTTAAAAAGTTATGGAAAGTGGTGGCATGACAAGGTTTTTTATAATAAGGTAGTTTATAGAAACACTGAAAAGGTTCCATTAAACGATCACCTAATTTTCACAGCCAATCATCAAAATGCCTTAATGGATGCACTAGCCATTGGTTATTCAATAAAAAAACAATTTGTATTTGTAGCTCGCTCAGATATATTTAAAAACAAAATAATTGCTCAACTATTATATTTTTTAAAAATACTCCCTGTATATAGAATAAGAGACGGCTATGATACATTAAAAAAAAATAAAGAGATATTTCAAAAAACACTAGATGTAATAAATAATAAAAATGGCTTTGTTATTATGCCTGAGGGTAACCACGCCAGTTTCAGAAGACTTCGTCCATTTAAAAAAGGATTTGCCCGGATTGCCCTTCAGGCAGAAGAGGCTGTAAATTTCAGTTTAGATGTAAAAATAATTCCTGTTGGGATAAATTATAGTAATTATGAAAAATACCGTCAGGATTTACTTGTAAATTTTGGCTCGCCACTTTCTTTATCACCATTCTACCAGGAATACAAAAACAACCCCGCCAAAGCTTTGAATTTGGTGAAAGCAGCATTATCCGACAGTATAAGACCACTAATGATTGACATAAAAAGTGAAAAGTTTTATGATACTTATGATTTCTCAAGGACAAACTTTGCCGAGTTGTTTTGCCAAAAAAAAGGTTGGAACTTTAACGATTTATCCAATCGGTTTTTAGCGGAAAAACAAATAATTAAGATTTTAGAAGAAATGGAAAATAATTCTCCTTCGTTATTTTCCGAATTTAGTAAAAATGTCAATTCCGTAATACGCGAAATTAATCTTCAAAAGCTTAATTTTAGAGACGTTTACAACAAAAAACCCTCAAAAATAAATTTTATACTTAAAAGTGCAGTTCTAATTATTTTTTCTCCTGTTTTTATTTACGGATATCTGAATCATTTTTTTCCTTACTATTTACCTGTATATGCATCAAAAAAGGTGAAAGACCCTCAATTTCGGAGTTCATTTAAATATGCTTTAAGCATGTTTTTATTTCCACTATTTTATTTTGGACAAACGCTTCTTGAAGGTTTTATTTTTTCATTTAACTGGATTACAATAGGATATATTATTACTATGCCTTTTTTCGGAGCTTTTTCATGGAAATATTCTCGAATATACCTAAAGAATTTAAAGTTATATCGCCTATTAAGATGGAAAAATTTAAAAAACAGTAATATTAAATCAGTAAATAAAAAAATATCTTATATCACAAATCAAATAGATTATAAAATAACTAAATTTATAAAATAACAAAACACTATATTATAGAAATATAGTTTCTCCCGTAAATATTTTTTCTGCCGGCCCTTTTAGCCAAATATTAGAAAAACTATCTTCTTTTTGATCAAAATCCACCTTAAAATCTCCTCCATTTGTCCTTATTATCAAATCCTTTTTACCAAATTCAATAAAGGATGCAATTGCAGCCGCAGTAACCCCGGTTCCACATGATAAAGTTTCATTTTCAACACCTCTCTCATAAGTTCTGACAAAAATTTCATTATTTCTGATTTCAACAAAATTAGCATTAGTTCCTTTTGGTCCAAATTGCTTATCAAACCTTATACTTCTACCTCTTTCAAACACATTTAACTTATCAATATCATGAACAAATTCAACGTAATGGGGTACTCCGGTATTCAAAAAATAATAGTTTTTATGTTTTTCAATTTTATTAACATCAACCATTTTAAGTGCAATATAATACTTAATGAATGGTATTATTGGTTTTTCTATAATAGCATGATGAACTCCATCGGGCGCACTAAAACACATTTTATCTTTTGCTATTTTTTCGATAAAAGCCATGGCTGCAATGCACCTTCCACCATTTCCACACATTTCGGCTTTATTTCCATCTGAATTAAAAAATAACATTTCGAAATCACATTTATTAGAAGGACGTAATAACATAACCCCATCAGCGCCAATACCATAATGCCGGTCACATAATTTTTTAATATTATCAGAGTTAAGGTTTGATATTTCTACAAATTCATTAATCAAAATAAAATCATTACCGTTTGCCTGAAATTTTTGAAACTTCATAATAAATAAACCTATATTAATTCTTATTTTATCATAAATCTATGTATAAAAAACTCTATACATAAATATTTTTTATTTAATAATTGTTAAAACCTAATAAAACAAAGCATTTTTGGATTAATTATTGTGTATTATATTTCACATTTAAAATATCTGATTAACAAACATTAACATTTAAATGAAACCAAATTTTGTAAAATTGCGTTATTAACTTTTAAAGAACAAAATTTAAAGAACAAATATAAACTTAAAAATAATTTAAAATAAAATTTCGGTATAAATCAAAATATGAATACATACGTAAAAGGGCTCATAGGTGGTATAATAGGAGCATTGATAATAGTCTTTATTTTTTTTATAACAATAATAAAACCTGAAAGTAAAAAATTAAATAATCAGTATGCCATAATTAACAAGGAAAAAGCAAAAACCCCTGTTGTTAAAACAAGGTACTTGCCTCCTGCAAGTTTTAGTTTTACAAAAGCAGCTGAAAAATCAGTAAACGCTGTTGTACACATAAAAACAATTATAGGAGAAAAATCACAACAATATGACAATTATTTTGGTTCTCTTAAAGACTATTTGTATGGTCATCCAAGAAGAAGAGGTGTTTTAATTGCCTTTGGATCTGGGGTTATAATATCTCCGGATGGATATATTGTTACAAATAATCATGTGGTAGAAGGTGCAGATAAAATAAAAGTTACTTTTAATGATAAACGAGAAATGACAGCAAAAGTTATTGGAGTTTCTCCATCAACAGACCTTGCACTAATAAAAGTTAAAGCAAAGAATCTTCCGTATTTAAAATATGGAAATTCAGATAATTTAAAATTAGGACAATGGGTTTTAGCTGTAGGAAATCCATTTAATCTTACTTCAACAGTAACAGCAGGAATAATTAGTGCAAAAGCCAGAGACATTCATATATTAGGAGGTACTTCTTCTATTGAGTCTTTCATTCAAACAGATGCAGCAGTTAATCCGGGTAATAGTGGAGGGGCGCTGGTTAACACTTCAGGTCAATTAATAGGTATTAATGCTGCTATTGCATCTAAAACAGGCGCATATGAAGGATACTCATTTGCAATTCCTGTTAATTTAGTTAAAAAAGTTGTTAATGACTTAATGAAATACGGACAAATTCAAAGAGGTTATTTAGGGATTCAAATTCGTGATATTGACGCAGAATTTGCAAAAAGCAAAGGTCTGAAAGATTTAGAAGGTGTTTATGTTGCTAATGTTATCAACAATGGAGGAGCAAGTCAGGCAGGACTAAAAGATGGAGACATAATAACTTCAATAGAAAACAGGCCTGTAAAAAATATTTCTGAATTTATGGGAATTATTGGTCAGTACAGTCCTGGAAATATAGTTAAAGTTTCTGTTTTAAGAGGAAACCAGCACAAAACCTTTGATGTAACATTAAAAAATAAAAATGGCACATTAAGTGTGATAAAAAATCAACCGGCTTTTTTCAATAATGAATTAGGGGCCATGCTGAAGCCTCTTTCTCAAGAAAATAAAAATCCATTAGGTTTAAAAAAGGGTTTGCAGGTAACAAAAGTTGAAAATGGAATTTTAAAAAAAGGTGGAATTGGGAAAGGTTTTATTATAACAAAAATAAATAATCAACTTGTGAGCAATAAAAGTGAACTGGAGCGGGCGCTTCATAAAAGTCATAAAAAACAAAGTGTTGTTATTTTAAAAGGAATTTATCCTAACGGAATGATGATATCATTTGAATTTATACTATAATGATTTGTAATTTAGATTTTTTTTAAATAACTTGCAACTAATTTTTTATCAAAAAAAAAGAATTAAAACCATCTAAAAATAAAAAACAATGAGACAACTAAAAATAACCAAATCTATTACCAACAGAAATACAGCTTCTTTAGATAAATATTTACAAGAAATTGGTAAAGAAGACCTGTTAACAGCTGATCAGGAAGTAGAACTCGCCAGAAAAATAAAAGCCGGGGATCAAAAAGCTCTGGAAAAATTAACTAAAGCCAATTTAAGATTTGTAGTTTCTGTAGCAAAGCAATATCAAAATCAAGGATTAAGTCTTCCGGATTTGATTAATGAAGGAAATGTTGGGCTTATTAAAGCAGCCAAACGTTTTGATGAAACCAGGGGATTTAAATTTATTTCTTATGCCGTGTGGTGGATAAGACAATCTATCCTGCAGGCGCTTGCTGAACAATCAAGAATTGTACGATTACCTTTGAATCAGGTTGGGTCGTTAAACAAAATTAAAAAAGCTTCAAATGCACTGGAGCAAAAATATGAACGGCCACCTTCACCTGTTGAAATCGCCAAAGAGATGGAGGTATCGGAAAACAAGATTGATACAGCAATGAAAATCAGTACCAGATATGTATCAATGGATGCGCCCATTACTTCCGATGAAGATACCACTTTAATGGATGTATTCGTTCCTACCGATACGGATAATACAGACAAAGAATTAATGCATGAATCGCTAAGGAAAGAGATTGAAAGATCTTTATCTACTCTAAGTGAAAAAGAAAGAGATGTTATTAACTTGTATTATGGTATCGGAATGAATCATGGTCTTACACTAGAAGAAATTGGAACTAAATTTGACCTGACAAGGGAAAGAGTCAGACAAATAAAAGAAAAAGCAATACGAAGATTAAGACATACTTCTCGAAGTAAATTGCTAAAGGCTTACCTTGGATAATTTATCCATAAAGGAAAAAGCATCATACTTTTAACATATAAATTTTAAGGTGAATAAATTGGTTATTCGCCTTTTTTTTTACCTTTGTACCACAGCTTATTTTAAATTTATTTATTTTAAAACCAATGGACAATGGTACCCCCAAAAGATTTAAACGGGAACTATGAGGTTTCCTTAAAAGACTGGGCCTATCAGGAAAAACTGGCCAATGAATTTATCAGTGTAATTTACAAATTGTTTTATGACAAAAGTATAGAACTGGTCTTATTTCGCGAACAACTTATTGACAGAAGTGCCAGTGTAATTTTATACAGGCATTCTTACGCAGAAAATATCATTGATAAACCTTTAAACATCAAAGACTCTCTTGCTTTGGCGAAAGCTATTTTACATTCGAAAGTTGGGCCTTCAAGAATTGATATAGGTAAACTAAACCAGGAATGGACACAAGAGAAAAAAGATTTTATCGATGAAGAAGATTTTATACAATATAAGTTAAAAAAGCTCACAGGAAAGAATAATCAGTCGTGTAAACCCAGGGATATAATTTTGTTTGGTTTTGGGCGGATAGGCCGGTTACTTGCCAGACAACTTATAATTCAGGGAAATGGAACACAATTAAGAGTTCGGGCTATAGTAACCCGGGGAAATGATGACCTTCATATTATAAAAAGGGCTTCATTATTTCGTCATGACTCTGTTCATGGACCTTTTCGTGGTGTTGCGATTGAAAATCTTGATGAGAAAAATATATATATTAACGGGCACAAGATCCTAATGCTGGCGGCCTCGCAACCGGAAGATATAGATTATACTCAGTATGGCATTAAAGATGCTATTTTAATAGATAACACCGGTATTTTTCGTGACAGAGAAGGCTTAAGCAGGCACCTTGTGGCAAAGGGTGTTGATAAAGTACTACTTACAGCTCCGGGAAAAGGAGATATTCCCAATATTGTTTATGGTGTTAATGAAAAGAAAATTAATATTCAAAAAGAAAAAATATATTCAGCGGCTTCATGTACAACAAATGCTGTAACACCAATTTTATTTTTAATAGAAAACGCATTTGGCATTGAAAAAGGACATCTGGAGACTGTTCATTCATACACTAATGACCAAAACTTACTTGATAATTACCATAAAAAATACAGAAGAGGAAGATCTGCCCCAATTAATCTGGTAATTACAGAAACAGGAGCAGCAAATGCTGTAGCAAAAGCAATTCCTTCACTGGAAGGGAAGTTGACAGGTAATGCCATTCGTGTTCCCACCCCAAATGTATCGTTAGTTATTTTATCATTAACTTTAAAAAAAGAAACATCTGTTGAAGAAGTTAATGAACTTGTTCGTAAAGCTTCTCTCGAGGGAGACCTGGTTCAACAAATAAAATATTCCACTTCCAATGATGCTGTATCTTCTGATTTCATTGGTGAAGGGGTGACATCTATTTTCGACAGTCCTGCTACTAAAATTTCAAATGACAATAAAAGTATTGTTATATATGTTTGGTATGACAATGAGTTCGGGTATGCTTTACAAGTTATTCGTGTTGCTAAAATGATAGCCGGGGTCTTAAGACCAACATATTATTAATTTTTTTGTATTAGATAGAAATTTTGTCAGAAATTACTTTCTAACAAAAAAATTTAAACTTGTATTAAAAAGACTATAAAATTTCACATTAAAGTGTCCTTTTTTTACTATAAAAATTGTTTCTTTGCACTTTAATTCAACTATATTATGGATCATAATGTTAAGTATATTTTTGTAACCGGTGGAGTTTCTTCATCTCTTGGAAAAGGGATTATTTCGTCTTCATTGGCAAAGTTATTACAAGCACGGGGTTTTACTGTTACAATTCAAAAATTAGATCCATATATTAACATTGATCCAGGAACACTTAACCCTTATGAACATGGCGAATGCTATGTTACTGAAGACGGTGCAGAAACAGATTTGGATTTAGGACATTATGAAAGGTTTTCAAACACCAGAACTTCACAAGCCAATAATGTTACTACAGGCCGTATCTATCAAAATGTAATTAATAAAGAACGACGAGGAGAATACCTTGGCACCACTGTTCAGGTAATTCCACATATAACTGATGAAATTAAAAGAAGTATCCGGATTTTAGGAAAGACAGGAAAATACGATTTTGTAATTACAGAAATCGGAGGAACAGTAGGGGACATTGAATCTTTTCCTTTTATTGAAACAGTGCGACAGATGAAGTGGGAACTGGGAACCCGCTGTGCGGTAATTCACCTTACACTTGTCCCCTATCTTCATGCAGCAGGGGAACTAAAAACAAAACCAACACAACATTCCGTGAAAAGCCTTTTAGAGCAAGGTGTTCAACCGGATATTATTGTTTGTAGAACAGAACATCCTCTTTATTCAGGAATAAAACAAAAAATAGCACAATTTTGTAACGTATCTCCTACTGCGGTAATAGAGTCGAGGGATGCAGAGACAATTTATGAGGTTCCTCTTTTAATGAGAGATGAGAATTTGGATATTGAAGTTCTGAAAAAGACAAACACAGCAATTCCTGATAAACTGGATTTAAAAAACTGGATTCACTTTGTAAATAACTTGAAAAACCCTGAAAAAGAAGTTACAATAGCTTTGGTAGGGAAATATATTGAGCTAAAAGACGCCTATAAATCTATTAATGAAGCCTTTATTCACGGTGGAGCCGCAAACAAAACCAAGGTAAAGATTAATCGTATTCAATCAGAAAATATTACTAAAGAAAATGTTAATGAGCTATTGGAAAATGTTAATGGAATATTAGTAGCTCCGGGGTTTGGAAACCGTGGAATTGAAGGTAAAATTGAAGCAATAAGATTTGCAAGAGAAAATAAGATCCCATTTTTAGGAATTTGTTTGGGAATGCAATGTGCTGCAGTTGAATTTGCCCGTAATGTCCTGAAACATCCTGATGCTCATTCTACCGAAATGAACCCGAAAACTTCTTATCCTGTCATTGACTTAATGGATGAACAAAAAAACATTAAAAATATGGGAGGAACCATGCGTTTAGGAGCATATGCTTGTAAACTAAATCCAGATTCTAACAGTTTCAAAGCATATAAAAAAGCCTTGGTTTATGAGAGACACCGTCATCGGTATGAGTTTAACAATAAATACCGAAAAGATTTTGAAAATAATGGCATAAGGCTTGCCGGAATTAATCCTGACAAAAATTTGGTAGAAATAATAGAGTTAAAGAATCACCCCTGGTTTGTTGGCGTTCAATTTCATCCGGAATACAGTAGTACAGTTAAAGAACCCCACCCTCTGTTTGTATCATTTGTCAAAGCTGCTATAGTCCACAAAGGCAGTGTTTAATAATTTGAAATTCATAAAACTTTAAACCTTGCAATAAACAATTACTTTCATCACTCAAATAAAAGATGTTATAAGTATCTTTCCTTACTTTTGTATTCATGATATATCCGGCAGCATTTGAAAATAAAGTAGGCTTTGATAAAATTCGAAGTTTGATTAATGAAGCTTGTATTAGTGATATGGGTAAGGAATATGCTTCACGAATAAAATTCTCATCCCGGCCAGGATTAATACAACAATGGATAGATCAAACAATTGAATTTCAAAATTTTTTAGAATCCGGGGAATCTTTTCCCATTTCTTATTATTTTGATTTACGAAATGAATTAAGCAGACTAGTAACCCAGGGTAGTTTTATAGAACAGGAAAAACTATTTGAACTCTATCTATCGTTAAATGTTATAAAAACAATTCTGTCACTTTTCAAAAAAGAAGAAGAAACCATATATCCTGAATTAAGCAAACTGGCACATCGTCATGAATTTCCTGAGGATATTTATAATAAAATTGAAAAAATATTAGATAGAAAAGGAAAGATAAAAGACAAGGCCTCTGAAAAACTTTCAAAAATCCGCACTCAGCTAAACACTTTGCAAAAAAAAGTATTAAATGAAACACAAAAAGTTTTTAAAGTAGCCAAAGAGTCGGGATGGACAGCAGAAAATTCTGAAATTTCAATAAGAAATGGTAGACTGGTTATCCCTATGAAAGCAGCTTATAAAAGATCTATTCAAGGATTTACTCATGATGAATCTTCGAGTGGACAAACTCTGTTTATTGAACCAATTAAATCTTTTGAAATTAACAATGAAATTCTTGAACTTGAAAATCTTGAAAGAAGAGAAATAATCAAGATTTTAACACAGTTTACAGATTATACAAGACCATACATCGAAGAATTAAAAAATTTATATCGTTATTTAGGCATGATTGATTTTATACGTGCAAAGGCCATATTTTCCAAAAAAATTAAAGCCAAAAAGCCGGAAATTGTTAATCAGCCAATAATTAAATTAAAAGGAGCTTTTCACCCTGTTCTATACCTTAACCATCTTAAAAGAGAAAAAGAAGTTGTTCCACTGGACATGGAATTAAATATAGAAAACCGGATTCTTATTATATCCGGACCTAATGCCGGAGGTAAATCAGTATGCTTAAAAACATCCGCCATATTACAATACATGTTTCAGTGTGGATTACCGGTTCCCGCATCAGCAGACAGTAAATTTAGTTTTTTTGACAGAATATTTATTGATATTGGAGATGAACAATCTATTGAAAACGATTTAAGTACATACAGTTCTCATTTGAAAAATATGAAGTTCTTTATTCAACATGCCAATAGTAAAACAATATTCTTTATTGATGAATTTGGAACCGGGACTGAACCGCAACTAGGAGGAGCTATAGCAGAAGCATCGTTGGAAAAATTAGCACAAAAACAAGCCTTCGGTGTTATTACTACACATTACAGCAATTTAAAAACTGCAGCCGACAAACTTCCAGGTTTAATTAACGGCGCTATGCTATTTGATGCTGAAGCCCTCCAGCCATTATATATACTAAAAACAGGACAGCCTGGAAGTTCTTTTACATTTGAGATAGCGAAAAAAACCGGATTCCCTAAAGATGTCTTAAACCGGGCCAAGAAAAAAATTAATACTAGTCATTTACGATTTGATAATCAATTGCAGCAACTTGAAGCTGATAAAATTGCTTTGGAGAAGGAAAGAGCTTATTTAAAAAAACAACAATTAGAAATTCAAAAAACTAAAGAAAAATACAATCAACTTAATGAAGAATTACTAACACAAAAAAATCAAATTATTAGTGATGCCCAACAAAAAGCGATTAGTATAATAAATAAATCTAATAAAGAAATTGAAAAAACCATAAGAGAAATAAAAGAATCAAAAGCTAAAAAGGAAATTACCCAGAATAGCAGAAAAAACTTATTAAAAGTAAAAGAAGATCTGGAAACAGGTTTAAAGAAAAAGCCGGAATACAACCAGGACATTTCAAAGATAAAGGAAAAATATAATAAACCTGAAATATTTTCATCAGAACCTGTTAAGCCAGGCGACTTTGTATTAATAAAAAGCACCAAATCCATTGGAAAGTTACTTTCATTAAAAGGAAACATTGGGGAAGTGGAAATAAACGGAATGCGACTACAGATAAACCAAAATAATCTTGAAAAAACCCTCAGAAAGCCAAAGCCTTCAACACAAAGCAGAAACTATTCGAGCATATTGGATTCAATAAATGAAAAAGCCTCTCAATTTAATTTAAGTTTAGATGTAAGAGGTATGCGTGCTGATGAAGCAATGGAAAAAGTAACAAGATATATCGAAGATGCTGTTGTATTGGGAGCAAAAGAAGTTAGTATTTTACATGGAAAAGGATATGGTATTTTACGACAAATAATAAGAGACTACCTTACTACCAGACCAGAAATAAAATCATTTGGGGATGCACCAGTAGAATTAGGAGGAGCAGGTATTACCAGAATATATTTTTATTAAACCTTACAATAACAGAGTCTCTTATATTTCACCTCGCATAATTTTTTTATAAACACGTTTTGAAACCAATATACTAACCTCATAAAGAGCTAGTAAAGGAATAAAAACCATCATCTGACTAAATATATCAGGAGGTGTTATAATGGCCGAAACAGTAAGTAAAATCACAACCATATATTTCCGGTTTTTCTTCAAAAAATCAGGGGTGACAACACCAATTCTAGTAAGAAAATAAATTAAAATGGGTAATTCAAAAACAATTCCAACCGCAAAAGTTACCGAAACCACCGTATTAATATATGAGTTTAAAGAAATTTGATTGGCAACATGAGAGCTTACAGAATATGTCCCTAAAAAATGAATTGTTATTGGGACTATAAAGAAATAACTAAATAAAATACCAATTAAAAATAGTATTGTACTAATTAGCAATCCTCCACGTGAGTATTTCTTTTCATTTGGCATAAGGGCAGGCTGAACAAATCGCCAAATTTCCCATAAAACATAAGGAAAAGATAAAATAAAACCAGCAACAACTGATATATACATGTGAGTCAAAAACTGACCTGACATTTTAATATTAATAATCTTCAGATTAAGATCGCCAATACACAAAGAAGACGATGAAATCAGGTGTCCGAATTTACAAAGCCAGTCATAGGTATAGAAATTTGACCTGCTGGGTGCAAGAATAATTGCGTCAAATATTATATGACGATTTAAAAATGCAAGAACAGCCAAAACCAGAATAGCAATTAACGATCTGATAATATGGCCTCTTAACTCCTCAAGGTGATCCCAAAATGACATCACTTTTTCTTCTGAGGTAACATTTGATTTTGTAGTATGTTTTTCCATTATCTAATCCCCAAAAGTAAAAAAAAACCTCACCTGATGGCGAGGTTTTGTATTTTGATGAAAGAAAATTTTATGTAAATACAATTTGAGTTCCTTCACCATCGCACATAGCGTAAAGATCGCCAACAGTAATAATATCTTTTACTGTTTCATGAAAATCTTCTTTTTTTAATTTAAACATATCGGCAGCTAACTTACATGCATAAACTTCCCCTCCACCGGCTTCGATTAATTCAAGAAATTCATCGACAGGAGGCATGTCAAGTTTTTCCATTTCTTTTTTCATCATAGTTGTAACTCCAGCTTCCACACCCGGAAGTCCACCTAACAAAGTTGGAAATGGCAACCCTCCGGGCATCCTCATTGCAGGATTACCTACAGTAGCTGTATGCAGTTTATTCATAGTTTTTTTGGTAATTGCATCCAGTCCAAAAAAAGTGAAAAACATTTTTGTTTCAATGCCTTCCATAACAGCTCCATTAGCCATAACCAGAGCAGCATACACATCTTCCAGATTAGCCTTTGAACAAATCAGCAATATTTTTTTCAAAGGATGTTTTTTTTCCTTTTCCATAGTAGTAGATTTTTAATTTATATACAGGAAACCGGTTTAGGAACACCTGCAATTTTAGTTGCTTTTTTTAGAGGAGCTCCAGGGAACAATTGATAAAAAGTTTTAGCGTCAACAATTCCGGATTTACCAATTCCCCGAATTGTTAAACCTTCTCCATTCATTACTTTATTACGGATGAATTCTAATACTTCAAAATGTTTATCCGTTAGTTCAATACCTTCTTCTTTTGCAATCTCAGTGGCGACTTCTCTAGTCCATTCTGAAGGGTCAGTTAAATATCCTTCCTCATTTACATTAATATTTACGCCAGCTATTGTTTTTGTTGCCATAATTTTATAATTTTAATATTTAATAATTAATTAGTTCTATTTTTTTCTGATTCTAATGCAATATTTTTAAGGAATGTTATCATAAAGCCCAATCCTTTTCTTAATTCAGGAGCATTCATTGCACGCATAGCTTTAAGCAAAGAATACTCAGGAATATCATTAGTGTCCAAACTTTTATAAACCACTACTCCGTTATTAATTGCGTCAAGCATTTCAGGTTGTGTAAGATTTTTTACAGTTTCCAGAATTGTTACAATATTATCTGCCAGACTTCGAACATCTTCTACGCTAAAGTGCTCAACGATATTATCAAGAACCTTAACTAATTCTTTAGTGAAACCAACATAACCTTTTACTTCAAGTTCATTAAAGATTTTAATTCCGTCAAGTCCCATTTGATGAATAATAGGCGAAATATCCTTAATTAAATCTAACCCACTTTCCATTAGGTCAAAAAGCTCATATAAACTATCTATATTCCTGATTACTTTAAGTAAAAGCATTTTAACAGCCTCGCCATCAACCTCAACACCTGCAGAATCAAGCTCTGTAACAGTAGTTTTAAAGATATCCTTTCCTATTAAAGAAACATCTGAAACTAAATCTTCTGCTGTTTGCCTTACTTCTTTTTGTGCAACAATCTCTTCTAAAACCAGGTCTAATTTCCTGTTAATATCATCAATTTGTTGTTGTATTTTATTATTATCCATTATTCTATCTTTATTAACAACTACTGCTTAAAGTTTTTTACCGGCCATTTGCATTTCTGAATCAATAGGCATTTCCCTTCCTTTTAGTAAAATATGCCAGTACAGCCAGCGGAAAATCATTTTACCATAATGATTGGTTCTTGTAACTTTAAGGAGTCCAAATGGCCCAACCCCGGGAAAAGGAAAAGAACCCGGTAATGGTTCAGTATCATAATTAAAGTCAATTAAGGTTCCCTTACCATATCCGGTTTCAATATAACAGTTAGCATGACCATCAAAACTAGCGGTATAAGGGCGGCCTTCAATGGCACACATAAAATTTTCTTCTAAAATCTCAGAGGCAAAATGGGCAACAGAACCTGCTTTTGAGGTAGGCAGGTTGGCAGCATCTCCAATTACAAAAATATTTTTATGATCTTTAGCTTGAAGAGTATGCTTATCTGTTAACACATAATTCATGTCATCTCCCAAACCACTTCTTTCTATTAAAGCATCTCCCATATTAGTAGGAATACTGACGAGACAATCAAATTTAACCTCTTTTCCGGCATAATCGATAATCTTTTTATTATCATTATCTACTTCTGCCACATTGAAGTCGGGAACAATATTTATATTTTTTGATTTTAATAGTTCTCCTAACATTTTAGTAGCTCTGGGTTTTGTAAAAGCGCCGGGAAGTGGAGTCACATAGGTAATTTTGACCTTATCCCTTAATCCTCTTTCCGTAAAAAAGGCATCAGCAAAAAATACAAATTCTAATGGAGCAACAGGACATTTATAAGGTAATTCAGCTATATTTACCACTAATTCTCCACCTTGCCAAGTTTTAAAAAATTTGTTTAGTGCTACAGCTCCTTCAATGGTATAAAAATCAAATATTTCTTTATGCCAAAGTTTATCTTTTAAACCTGGAGTTTCCTCAGGGGCGGTTCTTGTTCCTGTTGCAATAAATAAATAGTCATAATTAAGTACTACACCATCAGCCAATAAAACTTTATTTTCATTTGCTACTATCTTTTCAATACTTGAATAAATAACATTTACCCCAATTGGAAAAAAATCACTTTTTGGTTTAACAACATCTTCTTTGGTGTATAATCCAAAAGGAATAAATAAAAAACCGGGTTGATAATAATGGGTTTTAAATTGATCAACAATAGTGATATCCCATTCATCTCTTGCCAATTTTTTTCTCATTTTATTAGCCATCATCGTTCCGGCTGTACCAGCACCCAAAATCAATAATTTTTTCATAAATTAAATTTTATATTTTTTATGTTAAAAACAAAATATTTTTATTATGTAAATTTATATATATTTATTTATATAAATTATTTTTTATATATGCTATAAATCATTTAAATTTGCATTTTAATATTTTTAGAATGAGAATAAAGAAGGATATAATCAGCTGTAGAACATGTGTTTATCGACAATTACTCTTTGGAGACCTTAATGATATTGAATATGGATTGATAAATGAAGGACGTACGGAAATGCTTTTTAAGCGAGGGGAGACAATAAAACATGAAGGAGAAGCTATCCAATCATTTCTTTATTTACGCAGTGGTTTAGTAAAACTTTACAAGACAGATAAAACAGGAAAAGATCATATTTTAAGTATAAATAAACCTGGAGATTTTGTAAGCTTGTTAAGTATTTTTTCCGGAAACACTTATCGTTACAGCATAACAGCCATTGAAGACACTTTGGTTTGTGATGTAAATTTAGAAGTATTAAAATATCTTGTAAGTACAAACGGCAACCTTAGCCTTAGATTACTTAATAGAATGAGCAAAACATCAGATGAAATAATTGATAATCAATTTGAGTTGGCTCAAAAACAGGTTAAAGGAAGGGTTGCCCATTTATTACTATTTTTTGCAAATCAAATATACCGGAAAAACAGTTTTAATTTGCCCTTGACGCGAAGAGAGATAGGAGAATTAATTTCAATTACAACTGAAAATACAATTAGAACCTTATCTGAATTTAGAAAAGACGGTATAATAGATATGGATGGGCGAAAATTAATGATATTAGATAAGGACAGATTAGATATAATTAATAAAGGAGGATGAATTACCATCCCCCAAGATAAAATTTAATTTTTAGCATCCACCGGCAGCAACGGCTTCTCTTTTTCTTCTTTTAAATATCACAGGTTTAGGTTTATTATTTTGATTTAGTTCAAAAGATTTATCAGAACTTTTTGAAACTTTTGCATAATTAAATCGCTCTATGCCTTTAATATATGAGTTATCAGATCTTGTAGCTGCCAGATTATTTTTATGTTTTAAAAAGTAATTATAACCACCTAACAAAACTCTAACATTATTAAAACCTATTTGCCTGAAAAAAAACCATGGTCCATCCGCAGAAAGTTGATTATTAGAATAAAGCACCACAGTTAATCCATTTTTTTTATAATCTTTAAGAAGACGCAAATTCTTTTTATGTGTCAAGTCGAAAGAAGGAATACTTAATGCCCCGGGAATATGGCCTCTTCCGAACGCATATTTATTTCTTAAATCAATTAATACAACATTTTTATTTTTATGATTTAAGACATCTACAAGTTCATAGGGATAAAAGTTAATTTCTGAAGTATCTTTTAATAATTGAATACTTTGATTAACATTAAGTTTGTAATCATACCGGGACGGCTTCATGGTTAAGAAACCAATAATAACTACAATAACTAAAACAATGAGAACTCCGAGTGTTTTTTTTGGATTTAATTCGTGAACATTCATTTTCAATATTTTTAAATCAGCAAATTAACTTTTAACAACCACCAGCCGCAACGGCAGCTCTTTTTCTTTTTTTAAATACTACTTTTTCTTTTTTCATATTACCGGTAACAACTTTTGCACCGGTAAAATAGAGACGTGCAGCCCGTCTGAAGTTATATTGTTCAAAGCTTATTTCCGGATCTGTTTGTTTTGGCCTTTTGGGCTGAATAATTGTTTCAATCCATTCATTCAGGCCACCTCTCATAACATAATTATTTTTCAAATCCAATCTCCTTAATAATATCCAAACACGATTGGCTAAAATTCCATCATCACCAAACAATACTACTTTAGTTCCGGGATTACCAAAATATTGTTGACCAGTAGCTGTTTCAATACTGTCAAAAGGAACATTTACAGCATTTGGCAATGAAAATTTATTATACTCTGAGGCCGGACGAACATCAATTAATAAAAGGGAAGGATCTTTTTCAATTATACGTTTTGCAACCTGATCAGTAGTTACAAATCGTGATGGTTGCAAAATATCCCACAATAATTCTGAAGCAGGCAATTCCGAAGTATATTTTCTCTCATGAATAAACACTGTACCAATTGCCAAAATAAGCATTATTGCAGTTAAAATATAATAATTTCTATTCATCTTTTTAGAATTTATAATCTTTAATTCTTTTACGTACTTTTTTTTCTATAGATGCCGTAATCCAGAATGAAGCCAAGGCAAAGACAGTAAATATTAATGCCCACCATCCCAATGAAATACCTGTAACATCAGCAAGAGTAACATGTCCAAGATTAGCACTTAAATAAAATTTTTCTAAAAAAGGATAACCTTCAGCAAAAAAGAAAATGCCAATATAAAGACCGATAGCAAAAACAAGTGCATCTATTTTACCAATAGTGATTGCTGTAAAGCTAGTTCCCGGGCAAAAGCCTCCTATTATCATACCCACTCCCATAATTACCGCACCAGTAATCATAGAAGGCAAAAACGTTGGTAAAATAAAGATTTGAGAAAGATTTACCCAACCAAAATATCCCATATATAATAACCCTACCATTGCAACAATAACAGCAGTAAAAAACACACGGATAACAACAAAATTATAACCATAGAAAACACCGGCAATGTTTCTGGAAGAAGAAAAGCCACTGGATTCCAGTAAAAATCCGAAAGCCATTCCGATAAAAACTGCGATTAAAAGATTCCAGTTTGAAGAAATAAATCCATTAAGAACAAGAGGTCCCATTTTTTATATTTTTAAATTAGTTAAATTTATCTAAACCCATAATTTTCTAAAAAAGTAGGCTACGGCAAAAGCAGATCCAAAAAGAACAAACATGACCACCACACCCCCATAAGAAAAAGTAGATGCACCACTTAAAGCAGCACCGCTGGTACAGCCTCTACCCAACCTGGTACCAAAGCCAAAAAGTATACCACCAATTAAAGCATATATCAATCGTCTTTTTGCAGTTATACTTTTACCATGTTCAATAAAAGGTTTTTTTATACGTTTAAAAAGTATTCCTGACAATAACCCGCCAAGGAAAACACCCAAAACCTCATAATCCAGCCAATTACTCATAGGAGAAGTATCCTTTTTTAAAAATTTTTTATAATAAGTTGAGTTTTCTGCCGCTTTTGGACTAATAACTTTGGCGGTTTCCACAACAGTATTTCTCACAGAACCACTAATGCCCAGTTCGCGACCTGAAATAAAAATTGAGATGAGCATGACAATACCCAGCAATACTCCTCCTAAATAAGGGTTAATATATTTCTCATTATTTTTTTTAATAGAGTTTTCCATCTTTTTCTATTTTTAATTTATCAATATAAAAATCTGGTAATTTGACCTGCATCTACCATTACGAATCTAAACATTAAACCTCCAAAAAGAATAAATAAAGCAGGTATCCATTTAGGAACATGATATCCTATAAGCTCCAATATTTCCAGAGTAACGGGGAAGAGCAATCCCAGCAACACAACAAATATCCAAAAGTCCAAAGTAAACTGACCTCCCATAAACAAACGCAAAGCTTCTAATTTTACCTGTGTTCCTGCCCAGAAACCCATAAAAAGGTGAATAATAAAAAATAGTTCTGTCAGTATAAAGAAAATATCTATTGTACTAAGAACTTTTCTTTCATGTTTATCATTACTTATCCACATAGCAGAAGCTAACCCTGTTGAAAAACCAGAAACCAAAAATAAAGGCCCTAAAATAGAAACATTCCATAATGGCCGTGCATTAAATGCAGAAAGCAATATACCTGTATATACTGCAAGAATTATGGAAAGAAATAACATAACCCAGGCTAATGCCAGCCTGTATTTAATTACCAGAGCTTCAAACCAGTTTAACACTTTCCATTTCCAATCCCAACCCGGAAACATTTCTTTCATGTAACTGCCAACCCAAATTAGTGAAATCGGGAATATAATTAACAAAGTCCATGCACCCCAAGACATTGGAGAGTCAATACGAACTGTAGTAAATAACCTCCAAAAATAAAGTTTATGATGCAGGTCATATAACAATGATGACAAACCAATAATTAAAGCTAAAGGAGCAATAAGAGTTGCCCATTTTACTGTTGCCTGCATTTGTTTTTCTTTTCCTGTAATATAAAAATAAGCTGCAAAGAAAAGAACTCCACCGGCTAAGCCGCCTAAAAACAGATAAAGAGATATCTCCCAATGCCATAAATGAAGTACAGGATAAATTTCAGGGATATTTTTTCCACTAACTATTAATTCTTCTTTCATTATAAATCATTTAAAGATTAATTACCTTAAGAAATAAATTTGAGGATTTGTTCCTGCTTCCGGTGCCAGAACATACCAGCTTCTATCCTTCATTGCTTTGGAAACTTCACTATTTGGATCATCCAAATCACCAAAATGCAGACAATAAGTCGGGCAAACGTCAACACAAGCCGGATTTTCTCCTTTGTCAACTCTATGAATACAAAATGTACACTTATCAACATATCCTTCCGGATGAACGTATCGGGCATCATAAGGACAGGACTCAATACAAGCACCGCAACCAATACATTCATCATGAGTTACCAACACTATACCTCCTTCTACAATATGGCTTGCACCCGTAGGACAGCACCTTACACAAGGAGCATTTTCACAATGATTACATCTTTCCGACTGAAATTTCATATCCAAACTTGGATATGCACCTTCAACATTCTCGACAATCCAATCCCGGCAGTAGCCATTAGGAACAAGATTTTCTGTCTGACAAGCTACTACACAATCTGCGCAGCCTACACATTTGTTTGTATCAACAGCCATTGCATATCTCATCCTTTATCCTCCTTTTTATTTTTATATGGATCTTCCTTTAAAAATGTTACAAAATTTACTCTCATTCCTGTACCACCCATAATAGGGTCCATAGCATAATGGGTAATCATTTTTTCGTCACTTGCCCCCCGGCCATAAGCTCTGGTAAGTTTTTTATCAGAATGCCCGAAGCCATGAACCATATATACAGAATCCCAGCGAATTCTTTCGGTTACTCTTACTTCTACCGAAAAATCTGTCAAGGCTCCATCTTGGTTTTTTAACCATACTTTTTCACCGTTTTTTAAACTCCACAAATTGGCAACAGAAGGATGAACCCAAACAGTATTTTGTTTCATTAAATCCCACAAATTATGGTTGTTTTGTGTCCTTGAAAAAGTGTGCATTGGCGCACGGCCATATATTAACCGATAAAAATTTTGAGGTGGTTCAGGATGTGGTTTATATACAGGGAACGGATTAAAACCAGCACTTTCAAACTCCGTAGAATACAACTCTACTTTACCTGTATTGGTATTAAATTCAAAATTTTCATAATCATCTAAATATAGTGGCCCTGATGTTCGTGGAAATGTTTTTACGCCAATTTTTTTCATTTCTTCCAAAGAGGTTCCTACTTGTTTAAACTGCCAGTCCAACACTTCAGAATAATCATCGTAATTAAAATAATCGTGAAGACCAAGCCTTTCACCTATTTGTTTTACAATCCACCATGCCGGTTTTGATTCATATTTTGGTTTAACAGCAGGCATTCGCAAGGCAATAGAGGGATATCTATTTTGAGCAGCTCTGATAAAATCATATCTTTCAAGGTATGTAGCTTCAGGCAATACAACATCAGCATAACCGGTAACTTCCATAGGCATTGTATCAATTACCGCAAAAAATTCAATTGATTGAACAGCTTCTTTGAATAAAGGTTTATCCGGCATTGAAAGAGGTAAATTTGTTCCTGCTGACAACCATGCCTTAACTTTATGTTTATAATTATATTTCGGAACTGATGCCCTGATAATCTCTGTGGTAATTCCCATTGTAGCCAAAGGGAAGCGACCTTCATTCAAATCTTTCCAATTCCATTTTGTTTCAGGATATGGCGGTTGTGGAAATTTTGGAATCTCCATAGCCTCCGGAATATAAAGGCTTCCGCGATAACCCCATGCCCCTAGAAGTCCTGTTAAAATTCCCATTGCTCTTTCCCGTTGTGTATCATCTCCATACCATACAACATGGCGACCGGGGTGAATTACAACAGCAGGTGCATGTCCAGCCATTTCCCTTGCCGTACGACGAATCAGGTCGGGTTCTATAGTAGTTATACCATAGGCCCATTCCGGTGTCATATCTTTTACATGTTCTTTTAGCTGATCGAATCCAAAGGTGTATTTCTTTACAAAGTCTTTATTATAGATATCCTCATAAATCAAAACATGAATCCAGGCCATTAACAAGGCTATATCAGTAGAAGGTTTAATAGGCAACCAATATTTAGATTTTGCTGCAGGTGTGCTAAACCTCGGGTCAACAGTAATAATTGTTGCTTTTTGATCTATGGCCATAGACATTTCTTGAACCTGAGTATTGTGCATATTTTCTCCAATATGCGATCCAATTAAAACCAAACAACGTGTATCTCTGATATCAGTACATTCGGGAGACCCAATATAGGAACCATAGGTTGCATAATAAGCTGCCGATCGAGGACCACGACACTGAGCGTATGCAGGTTCGGCATCTGTTTCGCTACCATAGGCTTTCATTAAATGGGCCAAATGACCTCCGGGAGTACCATGATGAAAGAAACCAAAAGCCTCCGGGCCATACTTTTCTTTTATTTCTTTCATTTTATTGGCAATCTTATCCAGGGCTTCATCCCAAGATGCACGACGGAAATATTGGGAACCATCTTTTCTGGTTTCTCTTATCAAAGGAGTTTTAAGTCTGTCCTCGTCATAATACATACCAATCCCACCTGTCCCTCTTGGACATAAACGACCATTGCTGTTAGGATCGTTAGGGTTTCCAACAATTTTTCTAATCTTACCTTTTTTATCCACATAAGTATAACCGGCACATTTCCAAAAACAAACTTCACAATATGTAGGATAAGGAGTTAAATCTTCATTACTTACCGGATCTCCTGAAAATTTTTCCGGAAACCATTTAAAACCTTTTCCTTTAAGTGCTTGCAACCCTATAGCTGCAGCACCTACACCAGCCGTTGATATTTTTATAAATTCACGTCTTGTTTTCATCCGGAGCGTTTTTTATATCAATTATATTTTAAAATATGTATATCCTTACATATAGATAGACAAATATATAATGATTTATATTAGATTTTTTAGATCCCTTTTATTTAAATAGCTTAAAAATAAGACTCCTATCAATTAACAATGTGATATTTAGCACAAATATCAATGAAAATGATTAAAATTATATCCTACTATTAAATACTGATTTTAAACAACTTACAACCCTATTTAAAAACAAAATAAATTTGAAATAATGATATTTAAAAACCCGGAACTGTAATAATTCCGGGTTTCAGAGAAAAATTATAATCATTTTTAAACAGCCGCTTCATTAATTTTATGGTAATACATGGCAAATGACCGGTATAAAAAGTGTGTCCATTTTCCAAACGGAACAATAATTAAAGCCCATTGTACTAATACTATTAACTGAATAATATACATCCAAACATTATCATCAAGCCAGTTTAGATCTATAAATAACCGTACCATAAAAGCTGTTAACCCCATCATAAACAACCATACAACAAAAAGCCAATCGCTTGGTTGAGAATGTTTACTTATTTCTTTATCTTTTATAATCCGGTGTCTTACAAAATCAAAAGTCACAATAAATATTAATGCACTTTCCACGTAGCCAAGAACTATAATAAACATTGAGTTAGTAGAAAACCAATCTAAAAATACTGTCGTAAACAGTAAACTTAGATAAGATAGTACCAAAATAAAATGCTCCAGCCAACGGAATTGGTTGTCATCACAACCCAAGGCACGTTTTTGTGTAAACATATGTACAACCAATTCTCCCAGCGCTTTGAAATAAGCCGCCAAAGGAACATGTTTACCTGATTTTACTACCGTTAGCCACCACATATGAATAATATTAGGCAGTAAAATAAATGTAAAGACAAAACTAATGGCAAAAACTTCAAAAAGATGACCATAATGCATAATGGTTTCAATATGGAAATGTTCATACGCACCAAACCAAACAACTACAGCAGCCAAAAAAACAAAGGCAGCAATAGAGGCAGCCAGCGATTTATACAAGAGCCCGGACAATCCGGTCCAATCATATTTAGCTGTTAACCAGCGGCGAAGCGACATCATCAATTCTCCGGGATTGGCTTCACGTGGACAAGTACTGCTACATTCTCCACAATAATAACACAACCATGGGTCCAAGGATGTCTGGATTTCACTTTCCAAACCCAACACACTATAGCGAACCATTTTCCGGGGAAAGGAGTTCTCTTCATCTGACAGAGTGCAAACTGCCGTACAGTTGCCGCAATTGTAGCAAGCGTTGGCATCAAAGGCACCGTATTTTTTCAATTCATCAGTAAACTCAGGATTAATTCTTGCCATTGCTCTTTATTTTATAATAAAAAAACTCATCCATATCGTCTATTTCACCGGTTTCAACAAATCCATACTTCAACAAACTCATCAGCTGGAACAGCACTTCATCTTTTGGTAGATTTAGTACCTCTGCCAGTTGTGGTACTGTTTTATCACCTTCCTTCAGGGCATTCAGTATATTTTTCTTTATTTTCGTGAAATATTTTAACTGTTCAGTAACTTGTTTAGGAACCGGGCGTTTTTCCTTTAAATATTTTGCCGTTTTACCTTTTTCTATTTCCATGATTTTCATTTTAAACATTAGAAAGTAAGGCGTCAATCATATTCTCCATATCTTTATCGGCCAGACCTATTAAATCAAGCGCATTAGAAGGACATACAGGCAAACACATGCCGCAGCCTTTACATACAGCTGAATTGACTCTTGCAATGGTTCTTCCATCCAATTCTATTTTATCTATAGCACTGTATGAACATGCATCATCGCATTTTCCACACCATTTACATTTCTGTTCATCTACTCTTGCAACCGTTGGTTCCAGTGCTAACTCCCCTGAATCAATCAATGAGAATGATTTGGTGGCCGCAGACAAGGCAGAATTCATTGATTCCATAATATTTTTAGGGCCCTGACTGGCACCGGCAATTGTCACCCCGTCAATCACAGTCTCAACAGGTCGCAATTTCATATGAATTTCATTAAAGAATTTGTCCCGGCCCTTTGGTATTTTCAACAAATTTCCAATGGAGTTTTCCTTACGAGGAACCATCCCAGTAACAAGAACAACCAAATCCGCCACTACTTCCAACTCTCTGTCGGAAGTCAGTACATCTTTGATTTTTACGATGGTTTTGTCTCCCTGTTTTTCAACTGCAGGCGGATCATGTTCAAACGACTGCAGGTAAATATCGCCCAGGCGTGAAGATTCGTCGTACCAGATTTCGGCTTTGCCATACGTGCGGATGCCCCGGTTAAAATGAAAGTTGTGAATGCCTTTGTACTTTTTCTTTACTGTAATAGCGGTATGAATGTTTGCCGTACAGCAATACCGTGAGCAATATTTGTTGTCACCATCTACCTGCCGGCTTCCCACGCAATAGATGTAGGCAATATTTTTTACTTCTTTTCCGTTGTACATCAACTTGTCGTCGCAATAATGAACAATCCGCTTGAATTGTGGGAAGGTTACCACATTGTCGATTTCGCCATAGCCGAATTCTCCCTTTTTCGGTTCGTAAGGGTCGAAACCGGTAGCCAGCAGGATAGAACCTACCTTGAGGTTAAGGTACTCGATTTTTTGAAAGAAGTCAACGGCGCTGCAAACTTTTTCACAGGCGCCACAGCGGGTGCAGTTTTTGACGTCAATGGCGGGTAGTTGCGGGTATTCACTGGGATAATTATGGTAAATAGCTTTCCGCTTTGTTATGTTGAAATTGAATTCATCGGGTACTTCCACCGGGCAAACATCAATGGCTTTTTGTAGCTCACCGGGGTTACACTGCAGATTAAAATGACGAGGAGTAACCTTCACTTTGAGATTAAAATTACCAACACTTCCGCTATTTTCCACCACCTCGGCTCCGGTAAAAAGTGTTACATGTTTGTGTTTCATTACTTCATCGTACAAACGGGTAATCAGCTCTTTTCCAGTTTCCTCTGTAATACAAAGGTCGTCCCACTGTGCCACACGGCCTCCGACAAAAAACTCACGTTCAATAAGATAAACCTCCGAACCAGCTTCTGCCAGTTCGATAGCAGCCCGCATACCTGCCACTCCGGCACCTATAACAGCAACCGCTTTGATAGCTTTTACCCTCACAGGATCAAGTGATTCAGCATTTCTTACTTTTGCAATTGCTGCTTTTACAATTTTTATGGCTTTTTCAGTAGCCCCGGGTTTATTATCAGAATGAGCCCACGAAACTTGCTCACGAATATTGGCATGGACGTAATTGTATTTATTCATACCAGCACGCTCGGCTACCGCCCTGAAAGTTAGTAAATGTAATTTAGGAGAACAGGAAGCAACCACCACCCCATCCAAATTTTGATCTTTAATATCTTCTACCATTTCTTTCTGATTGGAATCGGCACAGGCAAACATGGTTGTTTTTGCCAAAAAAACGCTTTCATCTTTTTCTACTGCCTTACGAACTTTTTCCACATCAACATAATCGGAGATATTTCCTCCGCAATGGCAAATATATACTCCTACTTTCTTTTTCATTGGTTTGCCCTCCTCAAATAACTGGTTGTTTCTGCTGATGCAGCACCTCCCGACAAAATGGAATCGGGGATATCCATTGGCCCGGAAGCCGTTCCCGCCACAAATACGCCTTCAATACTGGTTTTTGCCGGACTAGCCAAAATATCAGATTGGTTAACAAAATGGAATGGGTCAAGCTGCAGTTTTTGATTATCAAAGACCTCATCAATCCCTTGATTTGGAAGAACGCCTACAGAAAGCACTACCATATCGTGCTCAGCTTCTTTCACTACTCCCTCTTCTATATCTTCATAACGCAGAATAAGATTCCCATTTTCTTTTTCAGAAATTTTCCCTACTTTTCCTTTTACGAATTCAACTCCCATATCCTGAGCCTGAGCATAAAACTCATTAAATCCTTTTCCAAATGCCCTGATGTGCAAATAATAAATCGTAATATCTGCCATGGGCAATGCTCCCATCAGCAATTGTGCCTGCTTAATGGAATACATACAACAGATCTGTGAACAGATCGGGTTTCCCACCGATTTATCACGAGAGCCTGTGCAAAGAACGTAAGCAATATTGTCGGGCATCTTGCCATCACCTGGCCGCAAAATAGTATTAAACGGCCTGGTAGGTGCCAGTTCGCGTTCCATTTGCATGGAGGTGATTACATTTTTACACTTGTCAAATCCGTAACGCGGTATTTTCAACGGATCAAATAATTTAAATCCGGTAGCTACAACTACTGATTTCACCTTCACCAAATACTCTTCATCAGTTTGTGTGAAATCTATGCATTTGGTGGGACATGCCCGTTCGCAGGCTCCACAAAGGGTACAGTTGTCAATATCAATAGCGGCAGCTCTGGGACTTGCAATACTAAAGGGGATGTAAGCAGCTTTGCGACCAACCAAACCGTATTGGTATTCGTCGGTAACATTCACCGGACAAGCCTGCTCGCACAGTTGACAACCAGTGCAGTCGGCCACATTCACATAGCGTGGCTTTTGCAATACAATCGCTTCAAATTGGTGTTCGTCTTTTTTAGTAATTTCCGTAACCTCGGCACTGGTAAAAATCGTAATATTAGGATGTCTTGCAATTTCCGAAACTTTAGGAGTTGTAATACAGGCGGCACAATCGAGAGTGGGGAAAACTTTACTTAGCAAAATCATTTTCCCCCCTATGGAAAGCTCTTTTTCCACCAATAGCACTTTATAACCCAGGTTAGCCAGATTAATAGCTGACTCTCCTCCTGCTATACCACCACCGATAACCAACACATCATATTTCAATATCTTTTTTGGTTCCTGCATGATTATTCTTTTGATGCTTTACTTAAATATTCCGTAAAACTTTTTACATGTTTTACAAAGGGCTCACTACAAACAGAGCAAATAGCAGCCATTTTCAAACGGGCGGGGTCCATTCCATTATCTTTTAATATTTGCTGTGTTGCACTAACAATTTCTCCGGTTTTTTCGGTACATGTTTCTCCATAAGGACAATCGGTACCATCAGCGGCTATAAATACGCCGTCGAAACCCTGTTCAAGTGCATGTATAATCCAACGGGGCTTTATTGCACTTGAACAAGGAACCGGAATGGTGTAAACAGTGGACGGATAATGTAATTTTAACAAGCCCGCCATATCAATAGCCGGATCAGATATTTTCTCAGTTGAGAAAACCAATATCTTAGGACTACTATTTACTTTTCCACTTTCCATTTTTATTTTCTTAAGAAAATTTTGAAATATCCCGATTCTTCAAGCGTTCCGAGATAATCAAAGCCTTTTTTGTTACACCATTTCGGTATATCACGGCGCGTGCCTTCATCCGCCGAAAGCACTTCCATAATTTGTCCTTTTTCAATTTGGCCAATGGCCTTTTTTGCTGCTAATAAAGGACCCGGGCATGAAGTTCCCCTTGCATCCACAGATTTATCAACTTTAAGTGATTTCAATTCTTCTTCGTTCATAAGATTAAATATTAAATTTGTTAATATAATTGGTTCTTTAAATAAATTACAGAGTACTGCTTTTACCGGCATCTGCAAAAAATGTGGCTATGCCAAAATACCCTAGACATGAATTTTTTTAAAAGTGAATTAAATGAAAAGATTAATATCTGCTTCTTCAGCAGAAGAAATGTATTCACCAATACCACAGATATCATCAGCCAGATCAATAAAATCATCCAGTTTCTCACCGTGCCATACTTTACCAGCAAAACCACAAATATGGATTTTTACATTGGTCATCTCCTTTGCGGTTTTAAAAGCTTCTGTCCAATGAGGAGCGTTCAGTCGTTTGAGTGAAGCAAGAAATTCATCCTTTTTGTCGATAATTTCAGCAAAATACTCATCAGCCATTGCATTTTCTTTCTTGAATGCATGGGCAGCCTGAAGTAATACAAAGATGTCAACATCCATGTCTTCGGCAGCAGCGCCACCTAAAATAACACCGGCAGCTGTTAATTTGTCAACACTCCCAGTGTAAAGTGCTAAAGTTAATTTTTTGTTTGCCATTTTTCCCTCCTTATAATTTAATTATTGTTATTTTTTTAACAATACAAATTTATACTACTTAAATACTGATATCAAGAAAAATGGGGTGAGTTTCATTTCAACTGTTTGTGATATGTATCACAATTATATTTATTTTTGGGAGAAATACTAAAAAATGAAGTCAACGAGTTGTTCCAGTTGCCTTTTAAAATCAAAGGCAGTAATAAATTTAGGAGATAATGAACTTGATATTTTAGATAAAAGTTGTGTTCAAGCCACGTTTGACAGGGGAGAAACAATTTTTAAACAAGGTGCTTTATCTTCAAACATAATTTATTTACAAACAGGATTAATAAAACTAATGATAAAGGGGCCAAACAGGGTTCAAATTTTAAGATTAAAAAAAGCTCCATGTTATCTTGGTTTACCAACAACTATGGGAGATAAAATAAATAATTATTCAGCATCGGCATTGGAAAAATCGACAGCTTGTTTTATTGATATGAATACATTTAAAGAACTCCTGAGAATAAATCCGGCTTTTTCATATGAAATAATAATAGAATTATGTAAAAACGAATTAGAACAGTTTAAAAGGTGTGTTACCTTAGTACAAAATCAGATTTTCGGACGGTTAGCTTCTAATCTTATTTCCTTCGCTGATGATATTTATTCATCTCATGAATATGAACTTCCTTTGAACCGGAATGAATTAGCCGATTTAGTTTGTACATCGCGTGAAACAATTAGCAGAATACTTTCAGATTTGACAAAAGAAAGAATAATAGAGGCAAATGGTAAACATATTAAAATCATTAATTATAATATGCTTAAAGAAATAAGTAGAAAAGGCTAATCTACTAAGTAATCATACCAATTAATTTATACATTTCAACCCCATGACAATAAATCATTGACAACTGAAAGGTTATTAATCAGCAACATTAGGAATTTTAACTTTTTAAATTAAACGGATAAATGTAAATCTGTATGATTTTTTTTATTGTTTAATTTTTTATCACTTTTAAAGCATGTAAAATAAGAACAAACCCCAAAAGATAAGCCGCCTAAAATAACAAGCACTAAAGTAGCTGAATCAAAGATGTCTTCAGATGTTATTCCCATATAACTGCCTATAAACCCTCCTATTATTATTAGGAAATGTACTACAAATCCAATAACAATAAGTAGTAAAACTTCTTTAAAAATAATTCTATCTTTTGCATTCATGACTTTTAATTTTTTAAGTAAATTTACAAAAACAATAAAATAAAATTAAATTTATTAACGTGATTATTAATTACTTAGCATGTTAAAAAAGATTGTAAAACAACATATTAATGTAACCTAAATATATAACTTATATTTTCCTTAAAATTGATATATATCACATTTAAGAATAAATAGTATATTATTATTAACTTTGTTCACATGCAAAATTGTAAAACATGTATTATTAGGTCGAAGGCAGCAAACACACTAAATCCGCATGAATTAAACATTTTAATGGAAAGCTGTGCTGAAACAAACTT
The DNA here is from genome assembly GCA_015491905.1 of Bacteroidales bacterium. Classification (GTDB taxonomy): domain Bacteria; phylum Bacteroidota; class Bacteroidia; order Bacteroidales; family F082; genus Sulfidibacterium. Next base: position 35,646 of record WGGC01000103.1, read on the forward strand.
TAATCCCAGAGAAAGCATTATTAAAGAAGGAACTCTTTCCTCACATATTGCTTATTTAAAATCCGGATTAGCAATGGTCAGTAAAAAGGGAGTAAAAGGTATTGACCAGATTTTAAAAATAGTTAAACCCGGTAATTACATTGGTTTACAAACAGTGTTGTTTGAGAAAATAAATCAATTTTCAGTAACAGCTTTGGATAAATGTGTTGTTTGTTTTATTGATAATAATTCGTTCAAAGAATTAATTCACCGTAATACTGATTTCACAAATGAATTGTTGTCTTTTTTATGTAAAGAAGAATTAACTTATTTTGATCGTTTTGTTAATATGCATCAAAAACAAATAAATGGCAGGATGGCTGATATTATTTTATTTTTTTCTGAAGAAATATACTCATCTAAATTAAAATTCACCATTCCACTTAACCGAAGCGATATGGCAGCATTGATTTGTACTACAAGAGAAAGTATAACACGTTCTATTAAAGAGATTTCAGAAGGTGGAATAATACGTGTTAGCGGAAAAGAATTTGAAATTTTGGATTTGACCAGGTTAAAAGGAATAAGTCAAAATGGGTAACGTTCAAATTTTCAATTGAAAAGTATTTTTTACTCTATTATTTCAAAGCATCCTTATAAAAAAATACGATATCAATTAATTACCGTAATTACAAAAAAAGTAAAATAAAAAAGACCGTCTCCTTTATTAGAAACAGTCTTCTCTATATTAAGAGATGTAAATCCTATACTTGACTCTTCTTAATTTCTTCTTCCGCAATTTTTGTATCTGTTTTATCAACAATAAAACCCTCAAAACCAACAATTTTATTATTCTCATACACAGGGGTCATAGTAATTGTATGATAACCTACAGAACCATCTTTACAATAACGTCGAGTAATACCAAATGGAATTGTTTCTCCGTTAAGAACTTTTTTAACAGATTTTTCCAGTTTAATAAAATCATCTTTAGTGCGGCTTAGCGAATAATGTTTCCCTATAATTTCATCTTTCGAATCATATTTATATAATTTTAACCAGGCATCATTAACCTCCTGATAAAATCCATCTTTATCAATTCTAAAATAACCAATATCATCTGATGAAGAAACAAATTTATAAAAGTCATTATTTTTTTGATGTGATGAAATCTTTTTTTCCAATGCTTTTTCTGCTTCTACCTGAGGTGTAATGTCAATGATAAAACCTTCTAAACCGGCAATATTACCATCTTTATCCTTGTATGGAGTAGCAGAAACAGTATGATAACCAATTGTACCATCTTTACAAACACGTTCAACTCTTTCTCCGGTTATCATTTCACCGGAAAGCACCTTATTTACAAGCTTCATTATTTGCTTCTTACCTTCAGGTGTTCTGTCATAAGTCACATGAGAACCAATAACTTTATCCCTATTAGTACATTTGTATAATTTTAACCAGGCATCATTCACTTCCTCATAATAACCATCTTTGTTTATCCTGAAGTATCCAACATTTGAATTAATTAACCTTTCTCTTAATTTTGCAGATTCAGTATCAATTCCTAAGTTGCCAACAACTTCTTCAAAAGCTTTTTCAAAAACATGGTCTTTCTCAATACTGCCTTTTCCACTAATCCCTTTTCTGCTTTCAACCAAAGCCACCTTCATATTTTCCTGTAATGCAATTTCTGCATCTTCATCAGACATTTCTTCCCATCCTGTAAGCATTGCTTTAATAGCAGATAATGGATGTAGGCCTGTTGTTGTAAGGTAAATATGACCAATAATAAACGCCAAAAGTAAAAAAGCTCCGGCTACATGAAAATATGCTATTATATCCAGATTATGGAAATAACCATGGTTAATTAAATAATCAAAATATAAATAAAATAATCCACTTAACACTACCACTGGTAAAATTAAAACTCTAAGGCCTAGATAAGTTAAGCGTTGTAATGGGTTAAATTTATTATATACTGTTTTTCGTGTTGGATGAGGAGCATGTCGAAAAATACCAGTAATATAATATTCAATCTGAGCTTTTAATAATTTTTTGGAAGGAATATATTGTTTCCACTCTCCTGAAGTAAAATTCCAAAACTGAGTAAAAACAATTAAAATAATAAAAGCCCAGGCTAAATTCCGATGGAATAATACGGCATTTTGATATCCAAACAGATGATAAGTTCCATGAACTTCAAAACCTGTCAGAGCAAGTAATAAAATTAAAGCAGCTTGTGTCCAGTGCCAAAAACGTTCATATTTTTTATAAATCAGTACTCTTTTCATATTTTTATAATTTAATCATGGATATTCCCCATTTTTTTCAAAAAACCAAATTTGAAACCCAAAAGTCTATATCCTATTTTTTATGTTTATTGCTAATAACTCTCAAAAAGCCATGGACACTTACCCCCATCAATACCAGAATTATAAATATTAAGCCCAGATTATCCAATAATGAGCTATGATCTCGTCCCGGCATATAAAAACCTGTAAGATTTTTAAGTTTACTATCCTTTTGATTATGACATGCAGCACATTGTAGTGATTGACTTGCCGGAGCAACCTCATGATTCAGTAACCACATACTTTCTGTTTCTATAAATCCTACATGCCCGCTAAAGGGAAGTCCAACAGATTCCATACCTGCTTTTGCAGAAGCTTTCCAATTATAATCTACCCAAAGAGCATTGCTACCTTTTATTTTTCCTGCTAATTTTGGCTGTATCAGTAGCATATTTACCGGATCATAAGGCTGTTTTCCTCTCATTATTTTTACAGGCCATATTTTAGACGGGGTTTTAGGATCTCTAGGTAAAACATTATCTTTATATGAACCAAATAACGGATTTAAAATTAATGGTTTAGTGGTATCTGTAATTTTATCTCCAAGCAAATGGTGATTTGCCGTGCCATTAAACCAAACATACTCTGGCAATACATCTTTTTTAAATACTGCTGTACCATGCCTAGAATCATACTGAATTTCTACATCTTTATAAACTTTGCCATTGTAGGTATATGTATGCCCCGGCAAATCTTTATCAAAAATAGGTTTGCCTTTTTTATCCATTTTTACAGCCGTCGACCAATCCCAAATAATTTTTGTTGGAGCTCCTTTTGCATATACAGGAATATGGCATGTCTGGCAAGCAATGGTTTTAAAATGGTCATTTAACAGTTTACTTTCATGCGGTTTATCTGTGTGACATTCAACGCAAGTTGCCCTGTTTGAATTGGAAGACGCTACTGTATATAAATGTCCTGTAATATTATGATTTTCGGTTTTATGACAGTCTTGACAATTTAAATTAGGAGCATCTTTACCAACAGAAGCCATATGGACATCCAGATTACGCGTACAATGAAGCTGTGCCATTTCTAAATCTCCATGCTTTACATTATTACCGCCTCCTCCAACAAAATGGCAAGAACCACAATTATTCTTTTGTGGATAACCGACATTTTGAGCTACATAATTAAGGTTTGTACCAACAGCAGGGTAACCGGCACCAGGTAGGTTAGGACCTTTACATGGATTTGATTTATGATAGGTACCGGTATTATCATGACAAACTAAACAATCAATATTATTTTGATCGTTTTTAAAGGCAAAATGTCCGGGAATACTTTTTCCATATCCTGAATGACACATATTACATAACTCCTCATTAGAATTAACACCTATACAGAAATCATTTAAAATATTAATTTTCCCGATATCAAAAACACCTCTATCCGGAATAGTGTCTTTTTGTTTCCATTGCCAATGGGGAGTTTTCATAAACTCTTTTCCCGTTTTATTATGACAACTTAAACAAGCTTCTGTTGCCTCCTGTGGAGTCTTGAACTTTTTTTGCAAAATGGCAAATTTTGAATGGTCAACAGGAACCTTTTTATGTTCTACGTGAATGTCTTTATCAGGAAAATATTTACTATCTCGATCTCCGTTATAAGTAAATACAATCCAAAAAATAATAACCCAAGGAACAATAATAATTAAGATAATTTCGAAAAGCTTTTTCATCGGCTTCTTGTTTTTTTATTAAACAAATATATATGGACTTTAATTAAAATAAACGATAACAGTTATTTGTATTATATATAAATAAGTAATATGTGTTCTTTTATTACGCATGCGTAATAATTTATCCCTCTTAGCTTTACGAATTTTCGCAATGTTAACAAATGTTAATAGCAAAATATTTAGATGTTTTATAATATATCTAATTTGTTTCCATTCCAAATATATTTTCTACTTAAAATATGTTTTTTTCATTTCTGCTATTTTGTATTTTAGCCATATACTTTTTTATAAAAGATAGAATAGTCATAGATTAACAATAACATATATAGAGAAGGATTTAAAAAAATAACTGTTTATGAAAAATATATCTCGTCGCAGCTTCATAAAATGGGTAACACTCTCTACCGGGGTATTTTTTACAGTTATTTGGGATAAGATGGTATCAAGACAGGGAATGATTAAAATTCATAAAAAAATTATTCTGCCATATAATAGCAATAAAAAGGTGACTTTTTATCATAATTTTATAGTTGTTAACCAAAAAAACAGACCTGAGGCTCTTTCTTCTCACTGTACACATTTAGGATGTATTATTAACCGGGAAGAAAACGGGGTTTTGGTTTGTCCTTGCCATGGCTCTGAATTCAGCCTTACAGGAAAAGTAGTTCGTGGTCCGGCAGATAAGCCCCTACCCCATTATCCAGCATCCATAACTCCAAACAAAAAAGAAATACTTATTGAATCATAAATTGTGGAATTATTCAAAAAAATATTTGCTAAAAAAACTACTTTCGGCACTTTAAGTCTGGCATTATTCAGCTATGTATTAATATCAGGAATTTTGCTTGCGATACCATACAACGTTGACCACCCATACAAAAGCATAAGTAATATTCTGATAATGAACCCTTGGGCATCATTCATAAGAAATCTCCATTATTGGAGTGCTCAACTTTTTTTGGTGTTTACTTTTATTCATTTATACGACCATTTTCATCAAAAAATAAAAATAGGATTTAAAAAAGCTCTTGCATTTCAACTTTCATTAGGGGTATTAATAATACTTCTTGCCATGCTTACCGGATTCCTGCTTAAAGGAGACCCGGATAGTCAGCAAGCCCGGTTAATATTACACTCTCTTTTACAACGGATTCCTATAGCAGGAAACATATTGGCATATTCTCTTTTGGGAAATTCAAGCTCTTACCAACTAATTTACGTACACCATATAGCTACTTTTACAATTTTTATCACTATTATCATTATAGAACACGCCAAAAGGTTTTGGCCAACAAAAGAAGATTTTGCATTTATTTTTATTGTTCTTTTATTTCTAAGCTTTTTATGGACAGCTCCTTTACATGACAACTTAAATCCAACAGTAAAAGGCCCCTGGTATTTTGTAGGATTACAAGAAATTCTCCACTGGTTATCTCATCCGGAATGGATATTACTTCTTATATTAATTTTGCTTGTACTTGTATACCTGGTAAACGAAGGAAAAGGTATTATTGTTTTTATAAGTAAAAGAACCTTACTTCTTTTTATAATATTTTATTTTATCCTAACAATTATAGGCTTATTTTTTCGGGGAGAAAGCTGGCGATGGACAAACCCATGGCAACAAAATTACCGGTACTCTGTATTGGAAAATTTTAAAACAGAGCGGGTTAATTTTCACCCTTCATTTACCGAAAAGGCAATGAAAATGGCCCCGGCAATTATGGGGCGAAAAGAGAGTTGTATTGTATGCCATAATAACACTCATGGCTTTACAAACTCACATAACCCACAAGCAATTGGCTGCTTTTCTTGCCATGGAGGAAACCCATTTGCCACATCTAAAAATCAGGCACACAAAGGAATGTTGCTTATTCCCGGAAATCTGTCTACGTCAATGCAAAGCTGCGGTACTGCAAAATGCCATCCTCAAATTGTTCAAAGGGTTCCTACTTCTATTATGTCGACCTTAAGCGGAATGATTAGTGTAGACAGATATGTTTTCGGCGAACAAAAAAGCCCTAACATACTTACTTCTGTTCACCACCTTGGTAATTCTGCCGCAGATATACATTTAAAAAACCTTTGCATCAGATGCCATTTAGGAAATCCAAAAAAAGAAACAGGTCCAATATCCGAATCCAGTCGCGGAGGAGGTTGTCTGGCCTGTCATTTAAATTATGGTGAAAAATCCTTATCAGCATGGGAAGAACACAAGAAAAACCCTACTGACACAGCTTTTTTACATCATCATGCACAAATTAGTCTGAACATTTCCGATAACCATTGTTTTGGTTGTCACAGCAGATCGGGGAGGATATCAACCAGTTATGAAGGTTGGAGTGAAACTACATTAACGCCTAAACAAATGCCTGATAATAAATATTACCGGCTCGTAGAAAAATATAGAGTTTTCAAAAAAGAGCCGGCTGATATTCATCACACTTTGGGAATGGAGTGTATCGACTGCCATAATTCTTATGAAATAATGGGAAATGGAAAGCATTATGCACACGAGGAGGATCAGGAGATTGTTCAATGTATTGATTGTCATTTTAAAGAAAAACCAAAATTAACAAATGCAACAAATATTTCCGAAGAAGCTGCTATCATCACTTCTTTACGTTACGGATCGGTGACAGGAGTACAATTTCTTACCACTCACAAAAGAAACAGAGCTCTTGTTAATACCAGATATAAAAATGATTCTGCATTTTTATTAACAAAAAGTACAAATAAAACTTTTACTCTAAAAAAAGTTGGCTCAACCTGTAACCGGAATAGTGCACACCAGGATTTAGCATGTTCTTCTTGTCATAGTGCCTGGGCCCCTACTTGTCTTGGTTGTCATACAAGCTATGATCCAAATGAAACAGGTTATAACGGCATAACTGACAAAACACAAAAAGGTTCGTGGGTAGAATATACCGGAAGTTTTTTGGCAAAACCTCCTACACTTGGAATGCGCATTGAAAAAGGTAAAAAAGAAGTTATCCCGGTTATTCCGGGGATGATTTTATCTATCGACCTGTCAAGTTTTTCAAAAAAACTACATGATTCTTTATTGTTCAGGAGGCTTTTTGCACCAATAGCCCCACATACAACCTCAATAAAAGGTCGAAGCTGTAAATCATGCCACAATAACCCGCTGGCATTGGGATATGGCTCAGGAAAATTAAAATATGTAATTAAAAACAATAAAGGGCATTGGAAATTTTATCCTGAATACGAAAATAATCCTCATGACGGTTTACCTGAGGATGCATGGATTGGCTTTTTAAGAAACAGAACAGGAATAGTGTCAACACGTACAAATGTAATACCTTTTAACATTGTTGAACAACAAAAGATATTAACTGTTGGAGCATGTTTAACCTGTCATAAGGAAACATCAAAAGTAATGCAACGAAGTTTAAATAATTTTAGTTTAGCATTAAGAAACAGAACTTCCAAATGTATTCTCCCCGACTGGAACAAATAAAAAAACTGCAGAATC
>WGGC01000104.1 GCA_015491905.1 Bacteroidales bacterium
ATTGAAGGCCTTGTTGTTTTATTTGTGATAAGGGTTTCAGCAATATTCCTCCATATGAGAAATGGGGCACGCTCACCCACATTTTACCTGTAAATATCAGTGGTAAAAGTCCTGTTAATTCCTTATTTTGATATATAAGAATATAATATGGTTTCCATTTAAAATGGTTCTTATAGAAAAAAAACAGGGAAGGATTGAAGGAAAAGGGGAGGGGCTCCGCAAGAGCAGAGGAGAAATTATTCCACAGAAGTATCGCTTCAGAACTTTTGCACGGAATTAGTTTTGACAAATTTTTTTGGGTTATTAAAGGGTTTTGTAAAGAAAAATGCCGTTATGACCTGCACAAACATCTAAATGTTTAAGGATTGATTTTTGACGTGTTAAAAGTCGTAATAAAGATTACGCAGGGAAGTGCGGAGACTAATGTAAAAATAATTTGTTTGGGAAGAAGAGACATCATTCTTTAAATTTCTGAAAACAGCTCCAACGGTAAGGTTCAGGTTATACGAAGGATTAATTAAAAATGATGCACTTATATTTTGATATAGTAAACGGGTACGAATTCCCTGACCTACAAAATTTCCATATTCTCTTACACGGGTATTATAAGATTTGTAAATATCACCTCCATAGTTTTTCCCGGGAGGATCTTTTCCCAAAATAGAATATAAAAATTCATACTGAAAATAATAACGATTGTGATGGTAACGGATAAAGTTCACCGACTCCCAGAAGTTGGCACCAAAAGGATGCGCCAGCGGCTGATTATAGTGTCCATAATTAATTCTTTCAAATTGTTCCGAGTATGTGTAAGGAGGAACATAATTGAATTCGGTTTGGAGATATAAATTTTTAATTTTAAAAGCATCATAGGTTTTAAATCCCAACTGGACAGCTTGCTTATTTCCCCAATATCCGGTGCGGGCAAGAATCTTTTTAAAGACAAATTCATCAAGTAAAAGTTGTCCGTAAAAAACACTATGTTTCCCTGCAATTATGCTTAAATTAGCTCCCAGTAATGCGTTGTCAGGTGATCCCACACTAAATTCTACCGACCGTAGGAAAATAGCAGGGTTTAAATATTGAACATCGAAACCTCTGTAATTCCCTTTACTGTCTCTGGCTTGCCATACTACAGCATCGAAAAAACTCAACGCTATCCTTTTTGTTATATTCCAGCTTATATAATGAACAGCTGAATATTTTCTTGGATATCCAAGCTGCATGGTGCTGTCGCGTAAATCAACATATTGATTTAATAGAATTTGATATTTAAAATGCCATATATTCAGACTTGCCTTGAAAAATAAATTATTAGTGGCATTATCCGATAAAAGCAGAGAGCGGTACCCATCTCCATAAAAATTTTTTCCTTTTCCAAACTGAAATTGAAAGTATTTCCCTGATTGCCATGAAATATAACCGTTGGCATTACTGTAATCAAAACTCCTGCCGTTAAGAAAGTAATGTTCTCCGGTATTATCCAGCAATACATGAATCCTTCCCTGTCCGGGAACAACTTTATTTTGTATAATATATTGATTTACATACTCAGGAAAGATACCCTGGTTCTCATAAAAACTGGAAAAAAAAGAAAAATTCTTTCCAATTGCTCCTTTAATTTCTATTCCTCTTGTATTTACCCAGGTTGTTTCTTTACTGGGCACATCTCTTCCAACGGAAAAGTTCATTAAAGGATTTATATTCAAAGAAAAGTTTTTTCTCTTTAAACTGATAACATTGTCATTAAATAATTTATCCCAGGCTTTTTGTTTCCACTTTTTATGAAAAGAATGTTTCCACTTCTCACTTTGTCTCAACGAGTCGTAATTTATCACAGTTTTTACTTCCGGAATATAATATGGCCTAATGGATGTATGAAAGTAAATATCAGGACTGTAAAGTTTTTTTTGAATATCCTGATTATACTGCTGGTTTAACGGCAAATAATAAGTCTGTCCACTAACATTAATAATGAAAAAAGTAAAAAAGATAAAAAAAAGAAGGTTTTTTTTAAACATTTATTCTGTATCTGCTTTGTATTTACCAATTATATTGTTCTTCCTACGTTGACGAACCATATAATAAGGAATAAAAGATAATATTATAGCCATAAAAGTAAGTATTTCAGCAAGGTACAACACACTTAAATTTTTAAGTACAAATGACAAAATAATAAATCCTAAGTTTGTAATCAATAGTATTAAGGTGGCCTTTTTATGATTACCGGTGAGCTCCAGCAGGTAATGATGAACATGCCTTTTGTCGGCATGAAACGGCGACTGGCCTTTTGCCATACGAATTAACATCACCCTAACGGTGTCAAATACAGGAAGTATTAATATTCCAATAGATACAGAAGGAGCTGCGTTAATAAAATATGGGCTTGCATGATTTAACATAATGTTTAGTTCATTAAATTTTATGGCAAAAATGGACAAGATGAAACCTAACATTAGTGATCCTATGTCCCCCATAAAAATTTTATATTTTTTCGAATTAAAGAAATTGTACCTGAAAAATGCAAGTAAGGCGCCGGTAATAGCTACTGCCATAATTGCCAGTTGATATTCGCCAATAAGATAAAACCATGTGCCAAATGCAATACTTGAAAGGATGCCAACACCTGATGCAAGCCCATCGATACCATCATCAATTAAATTTACTGCATTTATAATTGCCACTATAATAAAAAGACTTAAAAAGTCACTGGTGGCTATATTCAAAGTCGTTATGCCGGCAAAACCATACAGATGTGTAATCCTTATATCTCCCAAATCAATGATAATACCTGCTGCTATAATTTCGCCAAGAAATTTCTTTAACGGACTTAATCCGTTAATGTCATCTTTAAGTCCAATGAAAAAGATAATTATTGTTGCCGCAAGAATATACTGAATATATGGTATTTGTGAAATTTTTACAAATACCATAGAAGAAATTATAAATCCCGAAAATATAGCCAATCCTCCCAATGTAGGAGTGACTTTTTCATGAGAGGTTCTTCCATTAGGAATAGCATACAATTTCTTTTCGTGAATAACATTAATTAATGGCGGAATAGAAATATATGTAATGATGAAAGCTACTATAAAAGTTTCAGCTAAGATTAAATTTTCATTCATAAATAAAAACTGCATTGCTTTTTGGGTTGATATTGCAAATTTAAGGTAAAACCTTATACTTTGTTATAAAAACATTAATTATTTAGTGCCTTACCAGGATAATATGTTTTAGATTTATTAATTCTGTTAAGTGTTATTTTTTGTCAAGGACTTGAAAAACGGAATTATTACTTACAAACTCGGGAACAATTTGTTTCATTTTTCTTACTATTAAGAACTCATCTTTTTCAATAATTAATTCTGTTAACTCATTGATAAAGCGGGTCATACTATCTGTCGACATAGAAGACACCGAAGCTCTCATTATTTTAGGATGAGGTGTAGGGAGTAAATTTTCTTTTTTGGTGAGTAACTCTTCATAGAGTTTTTCGCCTAATCTAAGTCCGGTTTCAGTAATTTCAATGTCTATGCCGGGTTTGAAGCCATACAGCTGAATCATTTTTACAGCTAAATCATAAATCTTAACAGCTTCTCCCATATCAAAAACAAAGATATCATCACCTTTACCCATAGCCCCGGCTTCTAAAACAAGACTACAAGCTTCCTGGATGGTCATAAAATAACGCGTTATATCTTTATGCGTTATTGTTATAGGTCCGCCTTTTTCAATTTGTTTCCTAAATAAAGGCACCACCGACCCATTTGACCCAAGAACATTTCCAAACCGTGCGGTAACAAATTTCGTTTTTTCGCTGGAAAGACTGTGAACATAAATCTCGGCAATCCTTTTGGAGGCTCCCATAATATTGGTAGGATTTACAGCTTTATCTGTAGAAATCATAACAAATTTCTCCACCTTATATTCAATAGCGAGATCTGCCATAATTTTTGTGCCAAAAACATTTACCATTAGCGCTTCATAGGGGTTTTCTTCCATTAAAGGGACATGTTTATACGCTGCAGCATGGAAAATAATATCAGGTCGATATAGATCCATAATATGCTGCATCCGGAAACGGTCTTTGACATTTGCTATAATAAACTCTACAGGATGATTAAAGTCCTTCTCTTTAGATTCATTAATAAGTTCATACTGCAGTGTGTATATTGATGATTCGGCCTGATCAAGTAATACCAGTCGTTTAGGAGAATGCGACAGCACTTGTCGCGCCAGTTCACTACCAATAGAGCCGGCAGCTCCTGTAATAAGAACTACCTTATTTTTTAATTCCCTGTAAACATTTTTACTGTCAAGCAAAATAGGTTCACGCTGAAGCAGTTCTTCAATTTTAACTCTTTCCAGCTGATGGGCATTCAACTGACCGTTTATCCACATGTTAAGTTCCGGTACCAGTTTCACCTGTATTCCTAACTTCATGCAACTTTCTATAATTCCTTTTTTCTTTTTATGTGGCATAGAAGGAGTTGAAATAATAAGCTGTTTAATCTTATGTTTTTTTATAAAATTAGATCTTAAAGCCACAAACAAAGACATAATTGGTATCCCTTCCAGTGTTTTATAAGCCAGATATGGATTATTATCCAGAAAGGCTACAACTTTATAATGATATTCTTTATCTTCAAGCAAAGTGTTCTTGGTAAGAACCCCTGTAGTTCCTGTACCATAAATCAAAACCCCTATTTGCTTTTTGGGATTTAGCAATATCATTTGCTGATATAAATGTTTTACTAAAAAGCGACTTCCAATAAGGCCTGTTAACAATAATAAGTATTGTAATGTTAAAACCGAATAAGACGGCCAGTCGGGCTGGGTAGGAGAGGCATGAAAAGAAACAATGGAAAAAAACATTACTATGATAAATCCCCATGTTGTTGCTTTAAAAATATTATATGCATCAGAAATACTCGTCTGACGGACAATGCCTGAGAAAGTATGAAAAAATAAAAATACAGCAGTATAAATTATAAAAATGAATCTTAATTTAAGGAAAAAAGTTACGGGACTTAAGTTACCACTATGAAAATCAGCTTGAATCCATATTGCAAGCCATAATGAAAAAACTATTAATAATAAGTCGGCAGTAAAAACTAACCATCGGGATACGTACCTTTCTGAAAAAGTATCTGCAATTATTTTAACCATATAGTCAGGAGTCTTGTTTTTTTAATTCCTAAACTTATTAAGTCAAGAATTATGTAATGTAAAAGTAATAAAAAATTTCATTTTAGGAACGAAAATCAGATTCGTTTATTACTTACAGTTTTTATATATTGTATTTAACTAAATTTGAGAAATAAATAACAGGTTGTAATATTGCCGGATAAAGACAAAAGTTTAAAGTAATTTTATGTGTTTATAATTTTTGTAATATTTCGTTAAACTGTTTGCATATATATTCCAGTTCTTCTATTTTTAGGTCAGGATAAATGGGAAGGGATAAATTTCCCTGCCATGTTTTCTCTGTATTGGGAAAATCATCTGCTTTTAAATGATATTTATTTTTATAGTACGTCATATGGTGTAGTGGTTTGTAGTGCACCGAGGTACCGATTCCTTTTTCAGCAAACTTTTTAATAATGGTATTTCTGTTTACGGGACTTTTTTCTTTTATAACAACAGGAAAAAGGTGCCATGCATGATTTTCCGATGGGATTTTTAGCAATGGCAGATCAATATATTCTGCCAAATGATTCAAGTGTTTATAATAATACAAAGCTATTTCTTCTCTTCTCCTTCGAAACTGCCCTGCTTTTTCAAGTTGTGCCAGGCCCAGTGCAGCATTCAAATCAGGCATATTGTATTTATATCCGGGTGCTATTACGTCATATTCCCATGATTGTTTGTTAGTTGTGTACCTGTTCCATATATCTCTGTCTATTCCATGGAGTCTCATTTTTTTCACACGTTGGAAAACAGCTTCATTTTTTGTTGTCAGCATTCCACCTTCTGCTGTGGTAATGGTTTTATTGGCATAAAAACTAAAACAGGTAATATCACCAATATTTCCTACTGCTGTATCATTTAATTTTGATGTAAAGGCATGTGCGGCATCTTCAAGTACTGAGATTCCATTTTCCTTGCAAATTTCAAGTATTCCTGTTCCTTGATTATTGGTCATTTCAGCAGGCTGACCTCCATAATGAACTATAATAAGATATTTTACACCGGGATAGTTATTTATGGCTTCTTTTAATATTTCAGGGGTAATCAGGTTGGTACCATATTCCGTGTCGAGGAATACAGGATCTGCCTGCAGGTACCTTACTACTTCTGCTGTAGCTGTAAAAGTCATGGAAGGAACAAAAACCTTATCACCTTTTTTTACACCCATAGCCTCAAGGCCGAGGTGTAACGCTGCTGTTCCTGAATTCAAAGCACAGGCATAGGGAGCGTTAACATAACGGGCAAATTTTTCTTCAAATTCCCGGGTTTTGGATGCTGTTGTCAGCCAACCGCTGGCAAGAACCTCTTCAATATATTTTTTTTCATTGCCTGCATGGGCTACTTTTGAAAAAGGTATATTCATGGGTTTATAATTTTATGTTTACTTTTTACTTTGAGATTTGGCTTTTGGCTTTTGGCTTTTGGCTTTTAGCTTTTGGCTGTTGGCTTTTGGCTGTTGGCTTTTGGCTGTTGGCTGTTGGCTTTTGGCTTTTGGCTTTTGGTCTTTGGCTTTTGGCTTTTGGCTTTTAGTCTTTAGCTTTTAGCCTTTGGTCTTTAGCTTTTGGCTTTTAGCCTATGAGTTTGTTTTTCCTCCTTAACCCTTATTCCTTAGGTAAAATCTGTTTTCACATGTCCCCCTCGCCTGAGGCGAGACGGGGGTGTAGAGGGTGGAATACCCTTATCTTGTTTTTAATTTATATCCCTCGCGTCTGAGGTGTGACTGGGGTGTGGAGGCCATGTGTGAATCAAGGGG
>WGGC01000105.1 GCA_015491905.1 Bacteroidales bacterium
AAACTTATCATGTTCTTTTTCAGAAAACAGTTTACTTAAAACTCCTGTAACTTTAGAAGCATCTTTTACATGAATAACAGGTTGATTATATCCGGGGGCGATTTTAACAGCAGTATGAATAACCGATGTGGTAGCTCCACCTATTAATAGAGGAACATTCATTTTTTTTCGTTTCATTTCTTGTGCTACATGAACCATTTCTTCCAGTGAAGGGGTAATTAATCCACTTAAGCCAACGACATCAGCATTTTCTTTTTCGGCAATTTCCAGAATTTTTTCAGCAGGCACCATAACTCCCAGATCAATAACATCGTAATTATTGCATGACAAGACTACTCCTACGATATTTTTTCCAATATCATGAACATCCCCTTTTACTGTTGCAAGTATTACTTTTCCGGCATTATTTGCTTCTCCCTCAACTTTTTCCAATTCAATAAACGGAAGGAGATAAGCCACGGCTTTTTTCATTACGCGAGCACTTTTAACCACCTGGGGAAGAAACATTTTCCCTTCACCAAACAAATCGCCGACAATATTCATACCGTCCATTAAAGGCTGTTCAATTACATTTAATGCACGAGGATAATTTTTTCTGGCTTCTTCAACATCTTGTTCAATAAAATCTGTAATTCCTTTTACCAGAGCATAGGATAGTCTTTTTTCCACAGGCTCTTTACGCCAGGCATTATCTTTTTCTGTTTTCTTACCTGATTTGTCTTTCATTTTATCGGCAAAGGCAAGCAATCTTTCTGTGGCATCTTTCCGCCGGTTTAAAACTACATCTTCAGCTAAAACACGAAGGTCTTCAGGTATTTCATCATAAATTTGCAGCATACCCGGGTTAACTATACCCATATCCATTCCTGCTTTAATAGCATGATATAGAAAAACCGAATTGATAGCTTCACGTACGGCATTATTCCCTCTAAAGGCAAATGAGAGGTTACTTACCCCACCGCTAACTTTTGCATATGGCAAATTTTCTTTTATCCAACGGGTTGTTTTTATAAAGTCGACAGCATAGTTATTATGCTCATCCATTCCCGTACCAATGGCAAGTATATTTGGATCTAAAATAATATCTTCAGGAGGGAAATCAACTTTCTTTGTTAACAGGTTATAAGCTCTTTCACAAATTTCTATCCGTCGTTCAAAAGTTGAGGCTTGTCCGGTTTCATCGAAAGCCATTACAACAGTAGCAGCACCATAAGCTTTAATTTTTTTTGCATGTTCAAGAAATTCTTTTTCTCCATTTTTCAGGCTGATAGAGTTAACGATTCCCTTTCCTTGAATACATTTGAGTCCTGCTTCAATAACTTCCCATTTTGATGAATCTATCATAATTGGAAGTCTGGATATTTCAGGGTCTGAGGCAAGCATATTAAGAAAGCTCACCATTTCTTTTTTTGCATCCAGCATACCATCGTCCATGCTTACATCAAGTATTTGGGCACCATTTTCTACCTGGTCTCTAGCTACTGATAAAGCTTCTTCATATTTTTCCTCTCTTATTAGCCTTGCAAATCGTCTGGAGCCGCTTACATTAGTTCTTTCGCCAATATTTACGAAGTTAATTTCTTTAGAAATAACCACCGGTTCCAATCCGCTTAATTCTGTAACATGTTTTTTTTTCGGGATATCTCTTTTTTGAGATTTGGCTGCGAGTGCTGCTATTTTTCGAATATGATCCGGTGTTGTTCCACAACATCCACCAACAATATTAGCAAATTTATTATCGAGAAAATCTTTAATTTGCACAGCCATTTTTTCCGGACTTTCGTCATATTCCCCAAACTGATTAGGCAACCCGGCATTAGGGTATACACTAACAGGATAAGGGGCTATTTTTGATAATTCCTCCACATAGGGTCGCATTTGTTCAGCTCCCATAGAGCAATTTAGCCCGACACTAAGCAAGTCAACATGATTTATTGAATTAAAAAAGGCTTTTAACGTTTGTCCTGATAAAGTACGTCCGCTTGCATCAGTAATAGTTCCGGAAACCATTACCGGGATTTTAATTTTTTCTCCTTTAGCAGTGCTTTTTTCGTCCATAATCTTTTCAATGGCAAACAGTGCTGCTTTTGCGTTTAGAGTATCAAAGATAGTCTCCACCAACAAAATATCTGCACCACCTTCCAGCAATGCTTTTGCTTGTTCATAGTAATTATTTACCAGATCGTCGAAGCTTACATCGCGATATGCGGGGTCGTTTACTTTCGGCGACATGGATGCTGTTTTATTTGTAGGCCCCATTGCTCCGGCTACAAACCTGGGTTTACCGGGTGTTAACGCCGTATATTTATTAGCAGCAGTCCTGGCAATTTGCGCTGCATGCAAATTCATTTCATATACATAGTTTTCTAATCCATAATCACTTTGTGAAATTCGTGTTCCGTTAAAAGTATTTGTTTCGATAATATCAGCACCGGCTTCCAGGTATTCTTCATGAATTTCCCCAATAATTTCAGGATGTGTAATATTTAATAAATCGTTATCTCCTTTTAATAAAGAAGGGTGATTTTTAAACTCTTCTCCTCTGTAATCTTCTTCTGTAAGATTATATCTTTGAATCATTGTTCCCATAGCACCATCAAGAACCAGGATTCTGTTTTTTAATTCGTTTTGAATATTAAGTGTGTTATTCATTTTATAGTTTTTTAGTTTAGATAAACGTATCCTTATTAACTAATAAAGCAATATTAATTTATTAGTTAAAAGGATATATTTTAGTTATCCTTATAAATGGTAAAGGACTACAATATTTTAAATTATTTTTTTGATTATAATCATGACACTACTTTTTAATTTATTATTTCCCGTTAAGTAACGAGTTAGGTATTGGCACCTTTTCATGTTTTCACAAGATAGGTTGCCAGGGTTTCGTTGAGCCTAATCTCTCCACCCTTCTTTATAAATCAAAGTGCCTAACCAAGAGGAAAGGTTTTGAATTATGGAACAAAGATATATTTTTTTATTTTATAATTACGGTAATGAATGATTTAAAAAAGTTTAACTTTTTATTGGCAACAATTGAACCTGGAGCATAAGGGACAGAAACGGCAGCCCGCAACGGCAAAGGCTTATGAAGCCCGTAAGGGGAGAGCGACAAGGGAGCTACTCCCCTTACGATGGCTGAAAAGCCTTTGAAGTGAGGACTATAGTGTATGGCCCGGCCTTTGGTATGCCAAAAAAATAAAAACATTTAGTTTTGGAAATATATTTTTTAAATGTGTATTTTTGCATTCAATAAAAATAAACGAATATGTCTGAAACAAACATTAAAACCCAACTAGAATATAAGGTTGCGGACTTACACTTAGCCGATTGGGGCAGAAAAGAAATTGATATTGCTGAAAAAGAAATGCCGGGATTGATGTCTCTTCGTAAAAAATACGGAGAGAAAAAACCGTTAAAAGGTTCACGAATTACCGGTTCGTTACATATGACCATTCAAACTGCTGTTTTAATTGAAACTCTTGTTGCACTTGGGGCGGATGTAAGATGGGCAAGTTGTAATATTTTTTCCACACAAGACCATGCAGCAGCAGCTATTGTTGTAGGAAACGGCACGCCGGAAAATCCTGCAGGAGTACCTGTTTTTGCCTGGAAAGGTGAAACTCTGGAAGAATATTGGTGGTGTACTAATAAGGCTTTATCATTTCCGGATGGCAAAGGCCCTAATTTGATTGTAGATGATGGTGGCGACGCTACTTTACTGGTTCACAAGGGATATGAAGCAGAAAACGACGCTTCTATACTAGATGTAAAAGCTGAGAGTGAAGAAGAAGAAGAAATATTAAAGTTATTAAAGTCGGTACTTGCCAATGATCCGCAAAGGTGGCACCGTGTTGTAAAAGAGTTAAAAGGAGTATCGGAAGAAACTACCACCGGAGTTCACAGGTTATATCAGATGAAAGAATCGGGAAAATTGCTTTTTCCTGCCATTAATGTAAATGATTCGGTTACGAAATCGAAATTTGATAATTTATATGGTTGTCGCGAATCTCTTGCCGATGGAATAAAAAGGGCAACAGATGTTATGATTGCGGGAAAAGTTGTTGTTGTTGCCGGATATGGTGATGTTGGAAAAGGTTCGGCACATTCTATGCGTTCGTATGGAGCCCGTGTTCTTGTAACTGAGATTGATCCTATTTGTGCGCTTCAGGGAGCTATGGAAGGTTTTGAAATTACCACTATGGAAGATGCTGTTAAAGAAGGTAATATTTTTGTAACTACTACCGGTAACAAAGATATTATTACAATAGAGCATATGGCGGCAATGAAAGACGAATCGATTGTTTGTAACATTGGTCATTTTGACAATGAAATTCAGGTATCTCAATTAGAAGAATTTCCGGGAATAAAAAAGATTAACATTAAACCACAGGTAGATAAATATATTTTTCCTGATGGGCATTCTATTTATCTGTTAGCCGAAGGGCGGCTTGTAAATTTAGGCTGTGCAACCGGACACCCTTCTTTTGTGATGAGTAATTCTTTTACAAACCAAACATTAGCTCAGATAGATTTATGGGAAAAAAGAGATCATTATAAAGTAGATGTTTATCGCTTACCTAAATACCTTGATGAAGAAGTTGCCCGTTTACATCTTGATCAGTTGGGTGTTAAGTTAACAAAATTATCACCTGAACAAGCTGAATATATAGGTGTAAAGCCGGAAGGACCTTATAAACCTGAACATTATCGTTATTAAGGTTTAGATATTTTTACAAAAAGCGCTTTCAACGAAGGCGCTTTTTTTGTTTATAACAGATAGTCAGCAGGTTTTATTTATTTTTGTTTTATGAATTGGAAAAAAGACATTGAATCTTTTCTTGGTAAAATAAAGGGAGAAAAAACAGATATCATTACTATCAGTAAAATGGGAGGAGGTTCAATTAATGAAGCGTATCATATAAAAACTGCCAAAGATGATTATTTTATAAAAATGAATGTTGCAGGCCTGTACCCATTAATGTTTGAAAAAGAAGCGACAGGGCTGAAATTATTAAAAAAGCAAGGAATTATTTACATTCCGGAAATTATAGGAACAGGAGTTGTGGAAAACGTGGCCTTTTTAATTCTTGAATATATTCCCGGTAGTGTAACAGATAAATCTTTTTGGAAAACTTTTGGAAAACAACTTGCGGCATTACATAATGTTAATGAAGACAATTATGGTTTTGAAGAAGACAATTACATAGGCTCATTGGAGCAAAAAAATAATTGGAAAGAAAGATGGGGTGAATTTTTTATTGAAATGAGACTACAACCATTATTAAAAACAGCTTTTAACAGTCATTTACTAGAGAAAAAAGATCTTTTACTTTTTGAGTCATTTTACAAAAAAACAACTGAAATTTTCCCGGAAGAAAAGCCATCTCTCCTTCATGGAGATTTATGGAGTGGGAATTATATCTCTATGAGAGATAGTGTTCCTGTGTTAATAGACCCGGCGGTATATTATGGTCACAGGGAAATGGATATAGCCATGTCAAAGCTTTTTGGTGGTTTTGATCAATTATTTTATTCGACATATAATGAGGTTTATCCTTTGGAAAAGGGTTGGGAAAAAAGAATCGATTATTGCAATTTATATCCTTTGTTGGTTCATGTGAATCTTTTTGGAGGGACATACGTGGCATCTGTTAGAAATATAATAAAAACTTTTTAAAATAATATTTTTACAACCCGTTCTATTTTTATCTTTGTTGCAGACAATACAACATTTGTTTATGACAACCAATCATTTATTTCTTAATGACCGTTTATACAGAGTAACATTGTTTACTGCCGGAGCAGTGGTTATAACTGCCGGCATATTGTTTGCCAAAACTTTTGTTATTATACTTTTACTTGCTTTTTTTGTAAGTATAATTGTTGCTCATCCTGTTTTTTGGTTGGATAAAAAGGGTGTACCGCATTTTATTTCAGTAATTTTAGTTTTGTTGGGGTTATTAATTTTTTTATTTGGAGTAGGTGGAATTATAGGAGGATCATTTAGCCAATTTACTTCTGATGTAGGAAAATATGAATCCAGGTTAATAGAAATTCTTAGTTCTATTAAACAGGAATTTGAGCATTTAGGCTTTAAAGTTGACACTAAAGGAATAACAGACTTGCTGGCTCCGGGTAAAATAATTGCATTAGCAACAAAATTAATAGGGCAATTTGGTAGCATAATGAGTAATGCTACATTGATTTTTTTCATTATTCTATTTGTATTATTAGAGATACAGAGTATAGAGGTAAAGTGGAAAGTTTTTGGCACCGCTGCTGATAAGAGAACCAGAAAGAATTTATCCCTAATAGAAAAAAGTGTACGACATTATTTAGTTTTTAAGACCATTACCAGTTTTGCAACAGGAGTATTGGTATTTATTGTTTTAATAATTATTGGAGTTGATTATGCTGTTTTATGGGCTATGCTAGCGTTTTTATTAAATTACATTCCAAATATTGGATCTATAATTGCGGCTGTTCCGGCATTAATTTTTGCATGGATTCAGTTGGGGTTTTTACCTATGATTTGGGTTGGCATTGGATATATTTCAATTAACGCATTTATTGGGTACTTTGTAGAACCAAAAGTTATGGGACGGGGAATGGGTTTGTCAACATTAGTTGTTTTTCTTTCATTAATTATATGGGGATATATGTTAGGTGTAGTTGGAATGTTTTTATCTGTTCCATTAACAATGACGCTTAAAATTATTCTTGAATTTAATGATTCTACCAGGTCTCTGGCAGCTATTCTTGGAACCGAGGAGGATGTAAAAAAATTAATCAAAAAAATAAATTAAATTTGGCTTTTTATAATACTGACAAGTAGAACTATGGCTACAAAGCACTTAATATTAAATGACAGGATATTCAGGATTACACTTTTTTCTGCTTCCCTTGTTATTATTATTGCCGGGACTCTTATGGCAGAGGCTTTTGTTACCATGATGTTATTATCATTTTTCATTAGTATTATAGCCGCTCATCCTGTTGCCTGGCTTGACAAGAAAAAAGTTCCACATGTTCTTTCTGTCACCATTGTATTATTAAGTCTATTAATTGTTATCGGTGGCTTAAGCGGTGTAATTGGCAGCTCAGTTAGTAGTTTCACATCACATTTGGGGAAATACGAATCAAGGCTGTCCACAATTCTTACATCTATTAACAGTGAAATAGAGCATTTGGGTATTCATCTTTCAGGAAAAGAAATATCAAAACAACTTTCTCCAGCTAAAATACTTGATTTTACTGCTGTAGCATTGGGGCAGCTTGGAAATGTTATGAGTAATGCTACCATCATCTTTTTTATTATTTTATTTGCTTTACTGGAAATGAATAGTATTAGCTTAAAATGGAAACTTTTCGGAGCAACAGCAACAGGAAAAACCAGAAATAACCTCACGAAAATAGAAAAAAGCGTACGGAATTTTTTAGTACGGAAAACATTAACAAGTTTAACTGAAGGGATTCTTATTTTTGGCGTTTTAACAATTGTTGGTGTTGAATATGCAGTACTATGGGGTATGCTGGCGTTTTTATTTAATTTTATTCCTTATATAGGCTCACTGATTGTAGCAGTTCCTACCTTATTATTTGCATGGATACAATTAGGATTTATACCTGCTTTTTGGGCAGGTATAGGGTATTTGGGAGTGCATTTATTGATTGGGTACATGGTAGAACCTCGCGTTTTAGGAAGCGGCATTTTATCTACTTTGGTTGTTTTTCTTTCATTAATTATTTGGGGTTATATGTTGGGAATAGTAGGAATGTTTTTGTCTGTTCCTTTAACAATGACAATAAAAATTATTTTGGATTTGAATCCTAATACCAAGCCTTTTGGCGTTTTACTGGGAACAAAAAAAGACGCAGAAGAACTTATTGAAGATATTTCTTAAAGGTATTTACATTAACAGGCTCCCTTTTTAGAAACCAATTACTGAAAAGTTATTTTGTTTATTTACTTTTTATTCTAAAATTGAGGTTTTTACTTTTATTCTAAGTAATTTTGCAAATTCTTTTTTACATCATTAATAGGTGAGAAATATAATCATCAGTTAAATTATTCAAAAAAATACAAATGGGAGAAGTTGATAATAATAATTCACGGGCGTTAAATTTTATTGAAAATATTATTGAAGAAGATGTACGGCAGAATAAATATGAAAAACCGTTACATTTCAGATTCCCTCCGGAACCCAACGGATATTTACATATCGGACATGCAAAGTCTATTTGTTTAAATTTTGGATTAGCTGAAAAGTATAAAGGCCTATGTAATTTACGATTTGATGATACTAACCCTACAAAAGAAGAGTCGCATTATGTGGAATCAATAAAAAAGGATATTGAGTGGTTAGGTTTTAAATGGTATGATAAACCCTATTTTGCATCTGATTATTTTGAGCAGTTGTACAAGTGGGCAGTAAAATTAATAAAAGAAGGAAAAGCTTATGTTGATGAGCAAAGTCAGGAAGAGATAAGCCAACAGAGGGGTGTTCCTACGCGCCCGGGTATTGAAAGCCCATACAGAAACAGGCCGGTGGAAGAAAACCTTAATCTATTTGAAAAAATGAAAAATGGAGAAGTTCCGGATGGCTCCATGATATTACGTGCAAAAATAGATATGAACAGCCCAAATATGCACATGCGGGATCCGATTATGTACAGAGTTCTTCATGCAACTCACCATCGTACGGGAGATAAATGGAGTATATACCCAATGTATGATTTTGCACATGGTCAATCTGATTATATAGAAGGAATAACCCACTCTTTATGCACCCTTGAATTTGAAATACATCGTCCTTTGTATGATTGGTTTTTAGATCAAATAGCTGAAGGACAACGTCCCAGGCAAATTGAGTTTGCCAGATTAAATTTAAGTTATACAGTAATGAGCAAAAGAAAATTACTGGAACTTGTTGAAAAAAATCTTGTTTCAGGATGGGATGATCCCAGGATGCCTACTGTTTCGGGATTGCGAAGGCGTGGATATACTCCTGAATCAATAAAAAACTTTGCAGACCGTATAGGTATTGCCAAAAGAGATAATGTCATAGATTTCGGACTATTGGAATTTAGTGTCAGAGAACATTTAAATATTATTGCGCCACGTGTTTTTGGGGTACTAAATCCTGTTAAACTTGTTTTAACTAATTACCCGGAAGACAAAACCGAAGAGTTGACATTAATTAATAATCCGGAAGACCCTGATGCCGGTGAAAGGAAAATACCTTTTGGAAGAGAATTATATATTGAAAGAGATGATTTCATGGAAGACCCTCCGAGGAAGTTTTTCAGGTTAGCTCCAGGGAGAGAAGTAAGACTTAAAGGAGCTTATATTATAAAATGTGAAAAAGTGGAAAAAGACCCACAAGGAAACATTACTACTATTTATTGTACTTACGACCCGGAAACCAAAAGCGGAGAAGGAATAAACCGGAAAGTAAAAGCAACTATTCACTGGGTTCCATTAAAACAAGCTGTAAATGCTGAAGTTAGACTTTACGACAGATTGTTTCTTGACGAAGACCCTGCAGGTCATAAAGATAAAGATTTTAAGGAGTTTATAAATCCGGACTCTTTAAAAATAATTAAAAACTGTAAACTTGAACCTTCACTAATAACTGCAGTACCGGAAGAAAAATTCCAGTTTCAGCGCTTAGGTTATTTTTGTGTAGATAAAGACAGTAAGCCCGGGCAATTAATTTTTAACAGAACAGTACCTCTACGTGACGGCTGGTCAAAAAAAGGCAGATAATTTTAAAAAGAGGCTTTATAAGTCTCTTTTATTTTTTTCTTTTCTCATTATAGAAATTCTTATCAGCAATATATAACAGTTTATCTACTATTGCATACACTTTACCTTCATTATCTTCAAATTGTGCAGGTAACCGTATATGTATTTCTTTTTTTTCGGCAACATCTTTTTTAATTTTATCCAGAAGTTCATTATTAATAATAAATCTAGCCTTTACTTTTTTTGAAACAGGCCTGTTAAAACGAACTGTGGCTTCTTTGTCCCAAACCACATAATCATCTCCTAATAATTTAATAAGCATGATCATATACATAGGATCAAGAGCACCAAAAATGCTACCTCCAAAAACGGTTCCCACATAATTTCTTGTTCTCCAGAACAACTTTAAGCTAACATGAATTTCCGAATAATCTGAGGCTATAAAACGTACCCGTGCGCCGGTTCCACGATAAGCAGGAAAGAAATTGAAGATCAGCTTCTTCAATCTTGTATCAAATGATTCTTTCTTTTTAGTTTCAAAAAGTTTCATAAAGACAATCAGATAATTATTGAAGATAAACTTCCAATAACTTAGCCTCTCCTTTAGGTTTCAGAATAATATCTTCAACAGTATTTGGTACCAAAACAGCATCTCCGCTTTTAATTTCAATTTCATCATCATCCCATTTCAACCAGCTTGTTCCTCCAACTCCCATATAAATTACGAAGGAGTCCATCTCTTCAAAATTTTTAGATATTTCCTGATTAAAGTAAAGAAGATTTGTTGTAAACTGAGGGCACCTAACAAGTGTTGAAGTCCTGTTTTTTGTTACTGAGTAATGTATTTTATGCGGAGTAGGAGCATCATAATGAATAGCATCCAATGCCTCTTTAATATGTAATTCTCTTTTCAGGCCAGCAGCATCAATCCTGTCCCAATCATAAATTCTGTATGTTGCATCCGAAGTCTGTTGAATTTCCGCAAGCAATATTCCCGGTCCGGTAGAATGAACTGTTCCGGCAGGGATAAAGAAAACATCACCGGATTCTGCCTTTTCATAATTTAAAATATCGGTAAGTTTATTATCTTCAACATATTTTTCAAAAACTTCACGTGTAATTTTTTTGCTAAAGCCAGATATTAATTCCGCATCTTTATCAGCCTCTATAATATACCACATTTCAGTTTTTCCGTTAGGGAGCTTTCTTTTTTGTGCCAGTTCATCATCAGGATGTACCTGAATAGACAACCAGTCGGCAGCGTCAATATATTTTATCAATAATGGGAATTCATCTCCAAAATGATCATATATTTCATCTCCTACAAGATCTCCCATATATATAGAAATCAGTTCATCAAGGCCATTACCTTTCAAAAAGCCATTTTCTACGACAGAAATGTTTTCAGGATACCCAGAAATTACCCAAGCCTCACCGCAGTTTGGCATATTTCCGGTGTCCATCCCCAATACATTTTTTATTTTTTGTCCGCCCCATAATTTCTCTTTAAAAATGGGTTTGAATTTTAAAGGATATAAGCTATTCATCTTTATAAGGTTTATTTACAAAAATAAATAATAAATGATGTATCCCTACTTTTTTTCTGTTTTTTTAAGAACCCTTTTATAATTATATCTTTTTGTAATTTTAACCCATGATTTTTATTGCAGGAAGCCAACCGAGAATAACAAAATATCAATTAAACCATACTAAGTTATGCCCAAATTGTCATAATTACAGTAAATGGATTCTGGAAAAAAACAAGCAGTATATCAGTTTATTTTTTATTCCTGTTATTCCGGTTCAAACAAAATACAGGCATTATTGCCTTATATGCGGTTATACTGAAGTTCTTGACGAATTAACTTTTAATAAAGAACTGGATGACGCCAAACCTTTAAATACATAAATTTATTATTTTATTATGGAATATACATCTCTTACAAAGAAGGAAAAACTCCATTTAATTTTTGATTTTCAACAACGTACAATGGTTCACTTTGCCATGTGGTATAATGAAGTTATAAAAAATATGGGAAAAGAAAAGGCTGCAACCATAATGGAAGAAGCCTGGGAAAAGAGTTTTTCAATTCAAATGAAAAGGTTAGCAAAAGTTTTAGATTTTAAACTTGAAGATGGGTTACCTGTTGCTTTATTAGATTTGAGTGATGAACGAATAGAAGCTTTGAAAGAAGCCGTAGCCATAAACTGGCTGGCAAATGATGGCGTGTGGTTTCAGGCAGTAGAATTTACTGAAGGTATGAAAATGGCCAAAACATGTAATGATGCTGCATGGGGAAACTTTTCTCCTTATGAAGCTCTTCGCATAAAGAAAATATTAAATTTACCTGAACAAGCAGGAATTAAAGGGTTAAAAAAAGCTATGAGCTATAGATTATATGGAACAGTAAATAAACAATCCTTTGCTAATGAAACTGAAAAAAGTATTGACTTTTTCATGAATGAATGCCGTGTGCAAATGGCCAGAAAAAGAAAAGGCCTGGATGATTATCCCTGTAAATCAGGTGGAATAATAGAATACACAACCTTTGCACAAACAATAGATTCCAGAATTAAAACTGAAGTTATTGCATGCCCTCCCGATAAACACCCTGAAAACTGGTTTTGTGCATGGAGATTTACATTGATAGAATAAAATACTTTTATAATTTTTAATCGTTCTAAATTTATATTTTATACGTTAATGTGTTAACAGTTGATTTATATTTGTGAAATATTTAACCGTTATAATATTATAAATGGTTTAATTAATAAAGTTTAAGTAAGATTACGAAATATAAAATAACAAACACATGAAGAGAGCTATTATTATTTATGCAATTTTGTTTTTAACGAGTATTGGAATCGCCAAGACACAGTCGATATCTCCTTTTTATAAGATTGATTACGGAGAAAAATCAGAAGCTGCTGCAGTACAAAACATAAAATTATTGCTTGCAAAAAACAATTTTCAAGTATTGGGAAGTTATCATCCTGAAAAAAACAAACAACTTCTGGTGATAGCATTTACCGATGAAACATTAAAAAAACTCTGTCTTCAGTTTCCGGATCGTGGTGCACTGGCGGGAGTATTAAAAGTAGGATTATATAAAAAAAATGGTAAAACAATTATTACATTCAATAATCCTGAATATATATTTCTGGCATATTGGGGAAAACAACTTACCAATCAAAAGGAAAAACTTGAGAAATATTCTAACAGAATAAAAAACCTATTTTCATCTATAGGAAAAATTGAGCCTTTTGGTGGTTCACTAAGCAAAAAAGAATTGCCGGGTTATCATTATAAAATTTTCATGCCGTATTTTACAGATCCGGATAAACTGGCTACATTTTCTTCATTTAAAACAGGATTGGATATAATACGTCAAAATCTAAAACAAGAAAAGGGAGATACACAAGGTGTTTATGAGTTAATTTTTCCTGATAAACAAATTGCTGTTTTTGGTGTAGGGTTATTAAACCCGGAAACAGGAGAACCGCATTTTCTGCCAATAATCGGAGAAAGCCATTTGGCTGCTCTTCCTTATCAAATTATTCTTCAGGGGAAAGAAGCTACCTCTCTTCCGGGTAAATACAGACTTGCATTATTTTGGCCTGAATTAAGTATGGGAACTTTTATGAAAATAATGACAACACCAGGAGAAATAAGAGAAACATTAAAAATGCTTACTGAAAAATAACTTATATTTTTACGGAAATATTACGGTGGTAGATACCCGGTTTCATTGGAGGCCGGGTATTTTTTATAAATATTATTTATTGAGGTTTCGTATTGAAATAATCAATAAATGAAATCAAAACTTGCTTAACTTCGGCCTACTAATAGACAAAATGGTTGGTAAAAACTTCTGCACTCCTCTCTTATTTGACCTAGCTTTGCAATAAATCAAAACTATGAATAGAAAAATGTATTTATTGTCAGAACATATTTTCGATAAAATATGGTGTAAGAAACGGAAAACAGCACTATAAATGTAATGGTGTGGGCGATATTTTTCAGGAGGAGATCATATTGATCCTGCAACAATTTGGAATGAACATATAATATGTAGATTACGTAACCAATGCCCTGTACAAAAAGGGGATAGAAGAGCTAAAACTTAGGGGATATAATATATTAGCCATAGTCTGTGATGGGTGAAAAGACCTGTTTAATTTATTTGACAATATTCCGGTTCAAATGTGTCAATTTCATCAAGCAGCTATCGTGAGAAGATATATCACAAAAAATCCCATAATGCCTGACGCTATTGAACTTAAAGAGATATTGTTTTTATGGAACAAGAAATGGAAATCATTTCTAAACGAGCGAACAATAAATAAAGAAACGGGAAAATCTTTTTATATACATAAGCGTCTAAGAAGTGCTTATAGAAGCCTAAAAACCTTCCCCGGTTATTTTCCTGGTATGATTACATAGAGCTAGAAATCCCTAATACAACGAATATGTTGGAGGGTCACTTTTCAGTTTTAAAAAAACAAGTTAAGAAATCATAATGGGCTCTCATTGTCACGAAAAAAGAAATTTATTGATGGGTTTTTGAAGGTTTAAAGGTCTCTGAAAAAATCAAAATAAAAGTGCTCAAAATAAACACTTTTATCTTGACGTTTTCATCGGTCATCAAGCTATCCCTGGCAAGTTACTCCTCAGCCCCCAGCAGAGCTTGCTTCCGTTTTGCTTAATTCTACAAAGATCGAATCAATGAATATAGATGAGAAAAATTGATAATAAAAATA
>WGGC01000106.1 GCA_015491905.1 Bacteroidales bacterium
CATAAGTTTTTTCTTTATAAAACAAACAATTATAAAAATTACCTATGGAAAAAATATGGCACGAAGATCATCAGGTTAGTTGGGACCTGGTAACCAAAGATAATCAGATTAGTTTAACAGGGTTAATGCAATATTTTCTGCAGGCTGCCGTCCGTCATGCCGAACACCTGGGTTTTGGTTACTCCGATACCAGTAAAGAAAACCTTACCTGGGTATTGTATCGAATTCGTATTCAAATTGATAGATTGCCGGCATGGAAAGAAAATATTAAAATTATTACCTGGCCAAGTCGTATGGAAAACCTTACCGCCTATCGTGAATTTAAACTAATGGATGAAAATAATAATGTCATTTGTAAAGCAAGTTCCGAATGGCTTGTAATTAATATGAAAACCAGAAGGCCTCAGCGTATGCACACCATTTCCGCTTCTGATGTCATTCTAACTCCCCAAGTCTCAATTCCCAAAGCTTTTCCTAAACTTCCCGCTAACCTGTCTTTTAAGGAGCTTTTCTCTGTAAAAGTGCATTATTCTAACCTCGATATGAACGGACATGTTACTGCCGGATACTATTTTAACTGGCTTTCCGATGCCGTTTTTATGACATTTAACGATTTTAAAATCAAAGATATATACTTTAATTATTTCCACGAAGGATATCTTAACGATGAAATATCCATTGAGGAAAGTACTCAGCATGAAGGATATTTCAGAGGAATTAAAAAAGGTGAAAAACGACCTGCATTTGTAGCTCGTATCCAAAGATAGAAAATTAGGGCGGCATTTCGGGCTGTACGTTACAAGTCCCCTGGCGAAAGCCGTGTTCGGCTAACCGTTTTCGGGGGCTCCTAAAGTCGCCCCGCCTCCGGAAGCCTCCATCGGCTTTCGCCATGCCGGCTTTCCACTTCCATCCCGGCCGCAGTTGATATTATTAAACAATGTCTCGGTTGAAAAAGCAATAAAGTAAGTATAATATGCAAAATCAAATTTATCATTAAAAAAATAATACCTTTCTCATAGGTAGTATTGTGGTAATTTTTTTAAATTGTTGTCCAAAATATTATATTGACATTCTTTAAATAAAAATTATAAACACATGAAACGTCCATGATTGAATAATTATTAAATCATATTCACCCTGTGAAATAGAAAAAATTTCACAGGGCAGGAAAATGATTATTCAATTATGGTAAGTTACATGTGACCAATGAAATATAAAATTATAAACACATGAAAATTCATATTCTACAGCATGTTTCTTTTGAAAGTCCCGGTGTTATTATGGATTGGGTGCAAAAAAAGGGCTTTTCACCTTCCTTTACCCGCTTTTTTATGGACGAACCTCTTCCAAAGGTTTCTGATTTTGATTTATTGGTTATTTTGGGTGGTCCGATGGGTATTTCGGAAGAAGAAAAATACCCCTGGTTAAAAGAAGAAAAACAATTTATTAAAGATTGCCTCAGGCAGGAAAAGAAAATTATTGGAATTTGTCTTGGAGCCCAGTTATTGGCAAATGCCATTGGAGCAAGAGTTTATAAAAATCCAGAAAAAGAAATTGGATGGTTCCCAATTGAAAAGGTTCCTGGTGTTAATCATCCTGTTTTAATGATGTTTCCGGGTATTTCTTTGCAGGCTTTTCATTGGCACGCCGATACGTTTTCCCTTCCACAAAACGCTATTCCATTATTTTCTTCGGCAGCAACCAAAATTCAGGCTTTTATTGCTAACGACAAATGGCTGGGGCTCCAGTTTCATTGGGAGGTAAAACCCGAAAACATACAACAACTGTTTATACATGCCAAAAACGACCTTACCCCCGGGAAATTTGTTCAACAACCCGAAGAAATGCTCAAAAACCCGGATTACTTTTATAAAAGTAATATTTCCCTTTTTCATTTACTTGATTATTTTATTCCTTAAATGTTATTTAAATATATAGAATGATAACCTAAATTATATAATTTCCAATAATTCAAAATTATCCTTATTTTTGAAAATGCTTAATTAAGTTTTAATTACTTATGTTAAAATATATTTTAATTACCATTCTTTCTCTTTTTGGTTTAACATTGTCAGCACAAACATTTACTGATATCAGAGCCCATCTTACCGGTCTTGGCGGAAGCGCTAACCGTTGGATAGATTTTGATCAGGACGGTGACTCCGACATTGTGGTTATGGGAGAGTTTTATTTTGATAAAAACCCTGAAATACGAACATTGTTTTATCGAAATGATCGCCATAATCATTTTACTAAAGTTAAAACACCTGTTAAAAACCTTTACAGGGGAGATTTTGACTGGGCTGATTATAATTTGGATGGTAAGCCGGATCTGTTTATTATTGGTGTAGATAAAAATGGTAAAAAACAAGCTCTTTTATATGAAAATAATAAAATAAGTCCGAATTTTTTGTTTATTCCTACCGGCATAACAGGATTTTCTGATGGTTCTGTTATGTGGGGCGATTACGATGGCGATGGAGACCCTGATTTACTGCTTACTGGAAATACAAAAAACGGACCTGCGACTAAAATTTTTCGCAACGATAGAAACAATCATTTTACAGATATATTTGCTGCAATTCCCGGAGTTAAATTTGGAACAGGTAAATGGGCAGATATAGATCAGGATGGTGATTTGGATGTTATAATAAGCGGAACAGAATCTTCCGGAAAAATCATTACCTCTATTTATTTAAATAATAATGGTCATTTTGAAAAAATACCTTTCGATTTGTCAAATGTTACCCTTAGCGATATCGCTTTTGCCGATTATGATTTAGATGGCGATCTGGATTTTGTAATATGTGGGGAAACACCAACAGGGCATATTGTTACACGACTGTTTCAAAATGAAAGAAATGGTATTTTTTCTGAAAAATTTCCCGGATTTATTGGAGTGAGAAGCGGTTCGGTAAACTGGGGCGATTATGATCATGATGGAGACCCTGATTTGTTGATAACAGGCGAATCAATAAACGGCCCTGTTTCTATTATTTACAGAAATGATAGAAATGGTAAGTTTACCAATATTCATGCCGGGTTAATAGGTTTATATATGAGCGATGGCCACTTTGGAGATTATGACCTGGATGGTGATCTGGATGTATTAATATCCGGCATATCTAAGGGATATGGCTTTTTTACTAAAGTTTACAGAAATGATTTTATTGTAAAAAATATTTTAGATTCAACCCGTAAACCTACTCAGGAAACAAATCTGGATCAGGGCATATTTAATTATTCAGTTAAAATTCCTCCTCTTCCCA
>WGGC01000107.1 GCA_015491905.1 Bacteroidales bacterium
CCTCCATAATGTAGCTCTAATCTCTTTTTTACATTTGATAACCCTATACCAGAAGCTTTATCTTTATTTTTTGCTTCAGAAATTCTGTTTAACGTTTCAAAATGTAATTTACCTTCCTTAACGTTTAACTTAATCTTGATAAATACATCTTCTACTCCAACACCATGCTTAAAAGCATTTTCTACAAAAGGAATAAATAACATAGGTTCTACCTGATAAGCAGACAAGTCACCATCTACTTCAAAAACTATTTTAGCATCACCTGATAAACGAAGTTTTTGTAATGAAATATAATTTTTCAGATACTCTACTTCCTTATCCAATGGTACCAGACTTTGATCCGTATCGTATAGCATATGCCTTAACAAATCGGAAAGCTGCAATATAGCATTCGGCGTATTATCTGATTTTTTAATTGCCAAAGCATAGATACCATTCAGACTATTAAATAAAAAATGTGGATTTACCTGTGATTTTAAAAACGACAATTCCGATACCAATTGCTGCTTCTCCATTTCTTTTTGCCTCCTGTCCTTTTCATACCATTCTTTGGTTTCGTATAATACTGTGCTTAACAAAAAACCCATCAACACTATTACTACCGTTCCACTGTTTTCCGCCGAACGTCTCCGTTCCCAACGATGGTATGACATGTTTTTTGAATTCCTTGGTGATGAAGACTTTATCTGATATTTATGAACATTATGATGCAAGTATTGCATTACTACATCATTAAAATAAAATGTGAATACCAAACTTCCTAACAATACCAAAGCGAATAAAAGTTGTTTCTTTTTTAATAGTAAATAGGGAACAAAAACAAAATAATTCAAATAAAAAAAGAAAACTACCAATCCATAATGCACATTTCTTTTTATTAACGCTACTTTTCCTGTTGGCATTTCAAAAAAAAGTATAGGTAAGAAATAAATCAATACCCAAAATAAAATATGTAATCCGGGTATAAGGTATTTTTTAAGTTTCAATGACTATTATTTAAATTTATAAATGAGTTTGTTTCTACTTGTCTTCCTGGTGTCCTGTATTATATTACAAAAGTACAAATTTGACCTGTTACATAATCATATTTTAGACCAATGGCGTTATTCATACTATAAACACGTATAATTAGACTACCAAATATTTTTTATAGCCAATTACTTTTATTAATTTTGTTCTTAATCAAAACAACCAAAACATGCGTAAATTTTACTTATTCATTATAGCCCTCGTTGCAATATCTGCTTGTCAAAACAGTACAAATATTAAAAAAAATATGAAAGACCAAAACCCCTTATTAGGAACTTTTAAAACACCATTCGGAGTTCCTCCATTTCAGGAAATTAATGCCCACGATTACCAGGAAGCTCTGGAATACGGCATAACAGAACAAAATAAAGAAATTAACCATATTGTCTCGAATAAAGATAAGCCGTGTTTTTCAAATACTATAGAAGCCTTAGAAAATAGCGGTCACCTTTTAAAAAGAGCTGATATGATATTTGAAAATATTCTTTCTGCCAACACTAATGATACACTTCAACAGTTGGCAAAAAAAATGGCTCCAAAACTTTCTGCCCACATGGATAACATTTTAATGAACAATGTACTTTTCATGCGTATTAAACAGGTATATGATAAACGCAAAAGCCTAAACCTGAATCCAGAACAACAAATGCTATTACAAAAGACTTATAAAAATTTTGTCAGAGGCGGAGCTTTGCTAACAACAGAAAACAAAGCAAAACTTAAAAAAATAAATAGCAAATTAAGTGTTCTTTCTTTACAATTTGGAGACCATGTACTTGCGGATAATAATGCTTTTGAATTATTAGTTACCAAAAAATCTGATTTATCCGGGCTACCTGCCGGGGTAATAGAAGCAGCTAAAGAAACAGCTAAAGAAAAAAACAAAAAAGGTTGGCTGTTTACCCTTGACAAACCAAGTCTGATTCCATTTTTGCAGTACGCAGAAAACAGAGATCTTCGCCAAAAAATGTTCACTGGTTATATTATGCGCGGAGACAATAACAATGCAAATGACAATAAAGCCATTGTAAAAGAAATGGTTAATCTGCGTTTGGAAAAGGCAAATTTGTTAGGATATAAAACTTATTCAAATTTTGTTCTGGAAGAAAGTATGGCCAAAACACCACAGCATGTTTTTGAATTATTAAATCAAATCACCCCATCAGCAATGAAACTGGCTACCAAAGAAAGCCATAAACTTCAACAACTTGCCAATGAAGAAGGAAAACATATTAAAATACAACCTTGGGACTGGTGGTATTACACTGAAAAATTAAGAAAACAAAAATATAATTTGGATGACGAAGTACTTCGCCCCTATTTCAGTCTTCCGGATGTAAAAGCCGGCCTTTTTAAGGTTCTGAAAAAACTTTATGGAATTTCATTTAAAAAAAACGATACAATTCCTGTTTATCAAAAAGATGTTATTGCTTATGAGGTTTTAGAAAATAATGGAAAGCTGATTGGAATTTTATATATGGACTTTTTCCCCAGGCCCAGCAAACAAGGTGGAGCCTGGATGACAGCATACCGGAAACAACATTATAAAAATGGAAAAAATGTAATCCCTGTCATTTCTGTTAATTTCAATTTCACAAAACCAACAGCAACTACCCCTGCATTGCTAAGTTTTGATGAAGTAGAAACACTTTTTCATGAATGCGGTCATGCTATGCACGGACTTTTTAGTAACTGCCAGTATGAAAGCCTTTCCGGCACGGCTGTTCCCCGCGACTTTGTTGAGATGCCTTCGCAAATACTGGAAAACTGGGCTTCAGAACCGGAAGTATTAAAATCATATGCAAGAAACTACAAAACCGGAAAACCCATACCTGATAATTTAATTAAGAAAATGGAAGAAAGTGCATTGTTTAATATGGGTTTTACATTAACGGAATACCTTGCCGCCTCTTATCTGGATATGTACTGGCACACCATTAACAAACCTTTTGAGGGCAATGTCAATCTATTTGAAAAAACAAACATGGCTAAGATTCATTTAATTCCGGAAATTGTTCCCCGTTACAGAAGTACATATTTTAATCATATTTTTTCGGGAGGATATGCTTCAGGATATTATAGTTATGTTTGGGCAGAAGTAATTGATGCAGATGCTTATCAAGCTTTTAAAGAAACCTCTCTATTTGATAAAGCTACTGCTAATCGCTTCCGGGAAGAAATTCTTTCCAAAGGAGGAACTATGGATGCTATGATATTATTTAAAAATTTTCGCGGCCGCGAACCCAAAACAGATGCGTATTTAAAAAAGAAAGGTTTGAAAAAATAATGTATTTATGGCATAAATATTGCATGAAACCAAACATCAATTAAAACCAAAACATACTTTAACTCCATTTATGAAAAAATATTTAATTGTTATAATCCTTTTACTGTTGGGTTTAAAAGTTATAATTGGTCAGAAAACTTCTATTTCTAATAATTTTTTTGGATTAAATCCTACTCTTTATAACGGAGAATATTATACTTATTCTCCTCCTTCAAATACAAGAGGCACTCCATTTTTTAAAAAACCTCAGTTTTCAATAGGTTCTGTTACCATAAGAAATAAAGTATACGACTCTTTACTGCTTAATTATGATGTGTACAATCAAGAACTGGTTTTAAAATTTACAACTATAAAGGGAAACAAATTACTTATAAGTCTTTCAAAGGCCTGGCTTTCTTCTTTTTCTTTTGATAATAAAAAGTTTGAATTACGAAAATTCAATGGTAATAACAATGAAATATTTCAAGTGCTGGGGAATAATAAATATCACATCTTATATCATTGGATAAAAACTTTTGTCTTTAACAGTACTCCCGGAAAATCCTTTTACCTGTTTTCCAAAGCTATAAAACAATCCTATCTTGAAGAAAATAATAAGTTATATGCTTTCAAAAATAATAAACAGTTTATACGGCTTTTTCCAAAACCTTTTCAAAAAAAAATTCATACTTTTTTGAAACAGAAACGAATAAATGTAAAAAAAGCCGGAGATAACCAAATGATACAATTAATAACCTTTTGTAATAACCTCACCATTAAATGAAAGCAATTAAACTTACCCTTTTATTTTTGATAATTTCCATAAACACCTTTTCTCAAAAAAAAGAAAATATTATAAATGTAAACGTCGATAATATTCCATTCATTAATTATGGCCAACAGGTTAGTCAGGAAACAGGGGTAAGAATATTCTATCTGGAAAAATGGATTAAAAATATTCGTGTTACTATTAGTAAAAAATCCCTTTCTCCTCTAAAAGCTATTCAACTTGCATTAAAAAAAACCACTATAAAAGCTTCATTATGGAATGGAGATATTGTATTGCTTCCAAAAAAATACCTGATTTCCCAATTACCCTCATACCGTTTTAAGGTAATAGTTCCAAAAAAGGTTTCTCACAACAGTAAAAACCTTACTGTAAGTGAAAAACGATATCTGACAGGACGTAAGGCAGATGTGATAAAAACCATTTTAATAGGACATAAAGGGGGAAGGCTGGAAAGAGGGAAAGCTACTATTTTGGGAAGAATACTGGACGAAGAAACTGGAGAACCTGTTAGTTTTGCTACTGTTTTTATTCAGGAAACAAAAGCAGGAGCTGTATCAAACAACAATGGGTTTTTTACATTGTTGCTAAAACCGGGAAAATATACTGCAGTTTTTAATGTTCTGGGATTTAAACCTCAAAAGCTTTTAATTAATGTATTATCAAGTGGTAAATTTACCGTTAACCTGGTTAAAAACGTTATTAAAATTAAAGAATTTGTGGTTCATGGTGACAGACAAATGAGGATGCAGGAGAAAGATCCCGGAATAGAGAAAATTTCCATTCGTAGCATTAAAGAACTACCTCAGTTAATGGGGGAAAGTGATATTATTAAAGTTTCCGAAACGTTACCTGGAATTGTCAGTTCCGAAGGAAACTCAGGAATAAATGTCAGAGGTGGGGGTTCTGACCAGAATGCTTTTTATATTGATCAAGTACCTATATATAATACTTCACATCTCTTTGGTTTCTTTTCCGCTTTTAATTCGGATATAATAAAAGATTTCTCCATTTATAAAGGCTATATTCCTGTTCAATATGGAGGCCGGCTTTCTTCGGTATTTAATATTATTACCCGTCAGGGAAACAGGAAACATTTTACAGCTCATGGAGGAATAAGTCCTATTACGGCAAACCTTGTTGTAGAAGGACCAATAAAAAAAGATACTCTTTCATTTTTACTAAGTGCGCGGTCGACATACTCCGACTGGATTTTAAAAAAAATTAAAGATCCCGTAATAAAAAACAGTACAGCAAGTTTCCAAGACTTTTCCGGAAGTTTGAACTATGATATTCAAAAAACTCAAATATCACTTTTTGTATATCACAGTAAAGACCATTTTAAACTTTATAATACCAGCGACTACAATTATTCCAACAATGGAGCTTCTCTTATTTTAAATCATAATTACTCAAATACTCTAAGAAGCGAATATTCGGTTATTTATTCATCATATTCATTTAACACCATCAACCAACAGGAGTTATCATCTGCCTATTCGCATAATTATAAACTAAATCACTATGAAGTTAAAAATACATTTACACAAGTTTTATCTAATAAAAATACTTTAGTTTATGGTGTCGATTTCACTCTATACATGCTTAACAGAGGGATTGTTTCTCCGTATGGAATGCTATCGAAAAGAAAAGAAGTAAACCTTGGTAACGAAAAAGGTCTTTCTTCGGCAGCTTTTATTTCCGATTCTTATGATATAACTCCCCGTTTGAACATAACAGGAGGCTTGCGAATAAATTTATTTATGCCTCTTGGCCCCAAAAATATTAATACTTACAGTCCGGGACTACCTTTGGACCCGCGTTATGTAAACGGTGAAATTCATTTTAACAATAACCAACCTATAAAGAAATATTTTGAACCTGATTTGAGAATTGCAGTAAATTATAAAACCGACGAAAACGGTTCTGTTAAATTTGCGCTAAATCAAATGCATCAAAATCTGTTTATGTTAAAGAACACTATTTCAGTAGCACCAAATTCACAATGGATAATAGCCGGTTATCATATCAAACCTTCTTACAGCAGGCAAATATCCGCCGGAATATTTCGGTCACTGGCAAAAAGTGGAATTGAAGCTTCTGTGGAATTATACTACAAAGAAGAATATAACTATCCCGCATTTAAAGACGGAGCTTCTTTTTTAGCCAGCCCAAATATTGAAACCGCTGTCCTATCGGGAAAAGTAAAAGCCTATGGTGTTGAAGTTCTAATAAAAAGAAGTAATAGAAAACTTGAAGGATGGCTAAGTTATACTTATTCCAGGTCTCTAATGACTGTTAATGGAGGTAAGCCTTGGAACAGTATAAATTACGGACTTGAATTCCCTACAAGTTATGATATACCAAATATGGCAAACCTTGTCCTTAACTACCACCTTAACAGGAGAGTTACCTTTTCTACTATTATGACATATCGTAGCGGAAGGCCTATTACTTACCCTGTATCTGTTTATTATGTAAACGGTTATCCTTATCTGGAATATTCAAAACGTAACGCATACCGGATTCCGGATTATTTCCGTACCGATATTTCATTGGCTATAGAAGGTAACTTAAAAAGAAAGAAATTTTTACACAGTTCTTTTCTATTTAGCGTATATAATATAACAGGCAGACAAAACCCCTATTCTGTATTTTTTAAAACTAATAATGGCAGAATTGAAAGTTATCAATATTCTGTTATCGGGGTTCCTGTTTTTACTGTTTCATGGATTTTTAAACTTGGCAATTATGCATCGGATTAAGTCTTTAGTTTTTCTTCTTTTGGTAGTTATTTTTAGCTCCTCATGTATCAAATCCTTTAAACCACAAATTAAAGTTAACGATACTAATAAATACGTAGTAAACGGCATGATAAATAATAAAAAAGCC
Organism: Bacteroidales bacterium; assembly: GCA_015491905.1. Classification (GTDB taxonomy): domain Bacteria; phylum Bacteroidota; class Bacteroidia; order Bacteroidales; family F082; genus Sulfidibacterium. The sequence goes on from WGGC01000107.1 coordinate 6,975, forward strand.
GTCCAAACAGTAAACATATCCCTTTCATCTCCTATTGATGATCCCCATTATATACCTGTTATTGGCTGTAATGTAAATGTTTACAGTAAAAATAATAAAACATTCCATTTTATTGATCAGGGTGATGGTAATTATAAAGGAAGTATTCCTTTTTCGGAAATGAAAAATGGGAGTGCTTTTAAAATTAAAATTCATACTCCTAAAGGAGATATTCTTGAATCTGATTATGATGTAATGACAAACAACCCGGCAGTTGATTCAGTTTTTTATAAAAGAAAAGATATTGAGGGGAATGTTACAGGTCAATTGACAAAAGGAATAAGGTTTTATTTGAATTTTAAAGGAAATAATACCGATAGCGATTTTTATATGTGGAACCTCTATGAAACATGGGAATACCATGTACTTCACCCAATTGAATGGTATTATGACGGAAGAGTACACCATGTTTATCCTCCCGATTATTCTAAGTTTACTTGCTGGCATACATTGAAGATACCGCAAATATACACTCTCTCTACACAGAATTTAACCTCTAACTCTTACAGCGACTTCCCGTTAAATTTTGTCAGTAATAAAACACAACGCCTTGCGTATGGTTATAGTTTGTTGGTAGAGCAATTATCATTAAGCGAAACTGCTTATAATTATTGGGACAGGATACGTTTAAACAATAGTAAAAATGGAGGCCTGTACGAAAAACAACCCCTTACTATTAAAGGCAATATTCATAATGTTACACATCCTGAAAAAGAAGTGTTGGGATTATTTGGCACTGCCATGGCAACATATAAAAGAATTTTTGTTAGTAATGTTCCCGACCTCCCAATGGAATACCAAACTTATTGCAGTACATGGAGACTTCGCCGGGGTTTTTCAGAATTACAACCAGATGACTTACCGGCATATCTTGTTGGCGACAGATATGGTTATACAGCTATTGTTTATAGCAGAGAATGTGTTGACTGCACAGCATTAGGAGGGAAAACAACGAAACCTTCGTTCTGGCCGAATTAATATATGATAAAAATCAAAAAATAATTTTGACAATGAATATCAAAAATATAGTGTCCCTTTCTTTTTTACTTATGCTGGTTACACCGGCATATTTCTCACTGTCGGCGCAAACATTTCCTGATTTACAAAAACCTGAAAAACTAATTACTTTTACTGATAGGGGTTTTTATATTTCAGGAGAAAAAATACGCTTTTCCGTTTTTAACATTTCCACAAAAAAATACCAAGCTATAAGCAATGTGGCATACCTCGAATTGGTTTCTCCTAATGGAACAATAATTTCAAAAGGAAAATTTCAAATCAATAAACAAAAAGCAAATGGATGCCTTACCATCCCATCTAACCTTCCCACCGGAAATTACTACTTAAAAAACTATACCAGATATTTGCAGAATTTCGGTACAAATTATTATTTTTTCGTACCGGTAACAATTATAAATCCCTACTTAAGCGCTATAGCATCAGGTACGGACACATTGGCATTCAGGAAATCAATAAATACCAAAAAAAATATTTCCCAATTTTTATCAATAAAAACAAACAAACAGAAATTTAGCCCTGGGGATATCATTAACATCTCAATTGCAAAAAATACCGATGATGCAAATGCAATTCAACAAATATCCGTCAGCGTTATTCCTCAATTTACAACTCCTAATCTCGGTAATGTTTTATCTTCTGGAATAACAAAAAAATTAAACAAACTTTCTTTTATTCCTGAAACACGCGGAATTACAATTACCGGCATTCTAAGAGATAGTATTTCTAAAAAACGCCTGCCTGAAACACGCATTAATTTATCAATTGTTGGCCCCGACAATGATTACATTCCTGCCAAAACAAATAAAAATGGAGAATTTAATATAAGTTTACCCGACAATTACGGTTATCATGATATTTTTGTCAGCACAGAAAATATAAACCATCAGCACCCCCAAATTTTAATAGAAAATGACTTCTCTCATCTTCCCGTTCACCTTCCAAACCCTCCCCTGCACCTTTCCGGTAACCAAAAAGAAACAGGTTTGAAAATGGCTAAGAATTATCAAATAAGGAAAGCTTATAATAAAAATTTGCTGTGTACAAATTCTAATGTTCTAAACGATTCAATTCCCTTTTACGGCAAGCCTTCATTTGTTCTGGCTCTCGACCAGTATGTTGAGTTGCCATCTCTGGAGGAGTATTTTAATGAATTGCCCTCAATTGTAAAAATTCGTACTAAAAACAACAAAAAATATTTTAAAATATTAGGCCCGCAACCGGGAATGGCAAATTTCAAGCCTCTTGTTATGGTCGATAATGTTGCCATCGACAATCCTGACAAAATATTAGCAGCATCACCAAGCGAAATAGCTCGCATAGAGGTTGTTAACCGTTTATATGTTAAAGGAAATTACAGTTTTGGAGGTGTTATAAATATTATTTCCAAACATCACGATTTTGCCGCAATCGACTTGCCTAAATCCGGCATTTTTATGAATTATTTATTTTTTTCCGATACGTGTAACTGCCGTCCTGAAATGCACTTTAAAAACAATATCCCCGATGCCCAAAACACGCTATACTGGAAGCCTTCATTAATCATAAAAAACAATACTCCTGTTACCATCAACGTAATAGCACCAGAAACTCCGGATAATTATATTATTGTTTTACAAGGTGTTAACAGTCGGGGAAAGCCGTTTTTAATTAAAAAAACCATAGAAGTAACTAAAAATTAAAATATCTTCCGGTATTTAAGGGCAGTTTAACGGGCTATCCGCTAATAGTGCTACCACAAAAAATGTGTTTCGCAACGGCATTACGGGCGCTTCCCCTGTCAGCGCCGCCCTGCCTGCTCAACATCATTTTTTGCCGGCAGCAGCTACCGCTCCTATCCCTACTGCAATTCCTGCTTATTTCCGGTTCTTTCCTTAAAAAGATATATTCTCCATTTAACCTGATATAGTTGTTTATTGTAATAGTGTTTTATAATTGCTGCCCGGATGGAAACGAAAAGCACGCAGTATAAAAGCAGATGGAGACTACCAGAGACGAGGCGACAACAGGAGCCCGCGGAAATGGTTAGGCGATCACTGCTTTTATACGAGTACTTGCAGTGAACAGCCGGAATAGCAGCCCAAATACAAACTTAAATCTATATATTTTTCGTTGCAATTTTTATAAAATAAATTTTTCTAAACTATTTTTTTAGTTTTTATTTGCTTTTTAAAAAAGTTTTTACTTTCTTTGTAAATTATAACTAATTAAATAGTTTTTAAATTTTTTATTATGAATAAACCACCAAGAAATTTAACGCGCGCCGAAGAAGAAATTATGCAGGAATTATGGGAAATTAAAAAAGGTTTTGTTATGGACGTAATTAACCGCCTGCCAAACCCAAAACCTGCTTACAACACAGTTTCCACAATAATAAGGATTTTGGAAAAGAAAGGTTTTGTGGGACATATTGCCAAAGGTAAGTCGCACCAGTATTACCCTCTGGTAACGAAAAAGGCTTACCGCAAAAATTTATTTAAATCATATTTCCGAAATTATTTCAATGGTTCATACTTAAACTTTACTTCATTTTTTACAAAAAACCAAAGGCTGAGCCTGGAAGAATTGGAAGAAATGAAAAAATTGATTGATGAAGAAATTGAAAAGAAAAACAAAAAATCATGACTGATTTTATAATTTATCTAATACGCTCTTCTGCTGCAATTGCCATATTTTATGGGTTTTATATGCTATTCATTAAAAAGCAGGGGGATTTTATTTTTAACAGGTTTTATTTGTTGATTTCCATATTATTAGCTGTAATTATTCCTTTAATCAGCTTTCCCGGTACAGGTACAGGAACTAAAATTGCAGGCTTGCAAAATATTTCTTCAGTTAACCTTAACCAGGTATTGATTGGACTATCAAATCACTCAATGTCGCCAATTAAAAGCATGCCTATATATAATTGGTTATCTGTAATTTACTATGCGGCAATTTTATTTTTAACACTTCGGTTTTTTAAAGGAATTTTGCGGCTATTCAGATTACGTAATAAATCGGAGATTAGTTTTCATGATAAAATGGTAATTCTTTTCACCCCCTCCTCATTGCCTGTTTTTTCTTTTTTCAGATGGGTTTTTATTCCGAAAGAAATATACAAAAACCCGGCTGCTAACGCAATTTTAGAACACGAAAAAATTCATATGAATCAATATCATTCATTGGATTTACTTCTGGTAGAAATTCTTGGCATCTTACAATGGTTTAACCCGTTTATTTACCTGATAAAGAAAGAAATAAAAGAAAATCATGAGTTTATTGCAGATGAGGCTATTTATTTTTCAGGAGAAAACATAAAACACTATCAGCAATTACTTTTTCAGCAAGCCAGCGGACTTGATTTCAGTCCTATTACAAATAACTTTAGTTATTCACTTCTTAAAAAACGTATAATTATGATGAAAAAATCAAAAATGAACACAATTCCGGCTTTTAAATTTTTATTTGCCGCCGCTGCCATTTCCGTTACGCTAATGGCATGTAATCAAACAAAAAACAAACCTGTGCCTGAAAAAGCCAACGATACAAAAGTTGTTGCCGTTAATACACAAAAAGCATACGCTGATGAGCCTGTATATACAACTGTAGCTCATATGCCGAGTTTCCCGGGTGGACAAATGGCCCTAATGAAATATTTATCAGAAAATATAAAATATCCTGCAGAAGCAAAAAAAGCGGGAGTAAAAGGCCGTGTTTTTGTAAACTTTATTGTAGAACCTAACGGGAAAGTAGATCATATTAAAATTTTAAGAGGAATTGGCCATGGATGCGATAAGGAAGTTATAAGGGTAATAGAAAAAATGCCAAAATGGACTCCCGGACGTAACAAAGACAATAAACCGGTACGCACTTCTTTTAATTTACCCGTAAGTTTTTCCCTGAAATAAACTGAAAAAATTATTTTTTCAATTCAGTAATTGTTTGTGACAACTCTTTTACATTTACAGAAAGCCCGTTTACTATTAAACGGGCTTTCTTATAAAAAGACTCCCGTTCTTTAAGTTTATGTGAGATAAAAGTTTGAAGTTCTTCTTTTGACTTGTTAAGGATAAGGGGCCTGATGCGTTTTGCCTTTATTAAACGGTCAGTAAGTGCAGATGGAGACATTTCAAGATATATGCTCAAGCCGTTATCATTTATGTTATCAATGGCTTTATAATAACAAGGCGTTCCTCCACCAGTGGCAATAACCACTTTTTTCATTGAAAAGGTTTTTTTCAGATTTTGATTTTCGAGTTTCCTGAATAACGGTTCGTCATATTTTCCAAAAAAATCATGAATCTCTATTTTATATCGCTCTTCAAAAAAGTCGTCTAAATCAACGAACTGATATTGTAATTCTCTAGCAAGTTTTTTTCCAAGAGTTGTTTTACCTGAACCCATAAAACCAATTAAATAAATACGGTCGGTTAGCATGCCTATAGAATTACAAATTTTATACAAATATGAATAAATTTTTTACAAAAATCTACTATGAGATAGGGCTCTTTTTTAAC
>WGGC01000108.1 GCA_015491905.1 Bacteroidales bacterium
CCACAGGTCTCCATCATGTTAACGGAACTATATCAATGGCACGAGGGAACCCAAATAGTGCTACAAGCGAATTTTTTATTTGTATTGGCAATCAACCCTCCTTAGATTATGGTGGAAAGCGGAATCCTGACGGACAAGGTTTTGCAGCCTTTGGTAAGGTAATAAAAGGCATGGATGTTGTAAAAAAAATTCAGAAGATGCCTGCAAAAAAGCAACATTTATCTCCTGAAGTAAAAATTATTTCTATTCACATAATAAACTCCGGAGATGATTAATCTATTCAATACCCGAATAATGTTTCATAAACTGAATACGCTCAAAGGCAGATGCTGAAGATGATATTTCGGCATTCATTAAACCTCTATATTCTTCTATAGTTGTATAACCGTGACGTTCCATCCAGTTTTCTATCTCATTCAGTAAAACACTTATTTCCCTGAATCCTTTTTTATATAAAAGAGTAGCTATCTGAACAGTTGTTGCTCCGGCCAATAACAATTTAATAACACCTTTACCATTATATACACCGGTAGAAGCTGAAATATTACTTTTTAACCATGGAGAACAGAGTATAGTCCAACGTAAAGGAAGAGCAATATCGGAAGGAGAACTAAAAACAAAAGACGTTTTTATTTCCTGATGTTCAATATCAATGTCAGGAGTATAAAAACGATTGAATAATACAAGCCCCTGAATATCTTTCTGTGAAATTCGTTTAATTATATTTGCAAGCCCCGAATAATAAGGACTAATCTTAACAGCAACCGGAATAGAAACAGTTTTTACAACAGAATCTATAATCTCCAATATAATTTTTTCATTTTCATTACCCGATACCTCAGGGTCAGAAGGTAAAATAGCAATATTTAATTCCAATGCGTCTGCACCCGCAGATTCAATTTTTTTCGCATAATCTATCCATCCCTGGTTTGACACACAATTTATGGAAGCTATTACAGGTATGTCTGTTTTTTGTTTAGCCTGCCCTATCAATTCAAGATAATCATACAATATCCTTTTAGCAGAATGTTCTTGAATATACTTTTTCGATTCATTTATTTCATTATCTTGGCTTATTGTATTATTCTTACTACCAAAACTTTGTATCTGTTCTTCAAAAATTGATTTTAATACCACAGCTCCAATTCCGTTTTCAGCCATCTCCAGGATGTTCTCAATTGAATTTGTTAAACCGGAACTGGCAGCAATTAGAGGATTTTTTAATCTTAATCCAAGATATGTTGTCTCCAGATTTACCATTGAATTATTGTATTTATGTTTCTCTTCAAAGATAGAAAAAGAAAATACAACTAACAAACATGTAATAATACCTTTATTTATGATTTTATTTTAGTGCTTTTAAATTCCTGTACTTTTGCACGCAAACTTCGTTAAAAAGCCTCGCCGCAACATATAACTATGCCTACTTTTTTTACCTCGTTATGGCACAAAATAATTTCGTCAATTCCAGTCATGTTATTTCATCATAATCCCTAAAGAGCTTTTTCTCCTTTTGGCAGAAACTAAATTTATCTGCACCTTTGCAAAAAAGAACTATCATGTTTGATTTTCGCCTTAAGGTTTTCTATACGGCAGCAAAACAACAAAGTTTTTCGCGGGCAGCGGAAGAATTGTTCATCTCCCAACCCGCCGTAAGCAAGCATATTAGTACTTTGGAAAGTTATTTCAATGTTAACCTGTTTCTTCGCCATGGAAGTAAAATTAGTCTGACAGCCGATGGTCAGGTTTTGTTTCAGTACACCAAAGAAATCTTTTCTCTTTACCGGAAACTTCAATTCGCGATGGATAAACGGGCAAAGAGAAAAAGTGGCCACCTCCGTTTGGGATCCAGCACTACACTTACACAATATGTCTTGCCAAAGTTCCTGTATCAGTTTCATGAAGAATATCCGGAAATTACACTGGAAGTGATTAACGGAAATTCCCACCGGATTGAAATCGCCTTACTTAATAAAGAAATCGATCTTGGTATCATTGAAGGACATACCCAAAAAAGAGATTTTAAATACACGCCTTTTTTGAAAGATGAATTGGTATTGGTTACCCGGAGTGATCATACTATAACACAAAAAGGTACCATATCGGTAGAAGAATTAAAAGATGTCCCGATGGTTATCAGAGAGTTCGGATCAGGAACTTTACAGGTATTGCATCATTATTTAAAAAATTTGGGTTTAAGTCTGAAAGATTTAAATATAGAACTTGTTTTAGGAAACACCGAAGGCATTAAAACTTATTTGAGAAACACCCGCTGTTTTGCTTTTTTGTCGCTGAACAGCGTGTTAGAGGAGTTGCAGCGAGAAGAATTTACGGTTATTGAGTTACCGGGCCCTTCCCTAAGCCGTTTTTTTTACTTTATCAATCCCCAGGGAGATAATGATCCCCTCGCCGAAATGTTTATGCAGTTTGTTATGAAAACGCTACCCCATTTTTAATATTCAGCATTTCCTCTTGTTTTCTTTGATCACAATACTATAACTTTAGGTTATAAAGTATACCTTTTTATTTTGTCATATTTTCGATAAGTTACTATATGTTTGCAAATAAATAAGATTGTTAATCTTTATATTATATTCTATTTACGTATTGTTTTATTAGTAATTTATTATTCATCTAAATAATATTGGTTTGAACTTTTTAATTTTATTTTTTGGGATTTTATTTGGCCTGTTAATTCGTTATGCGGATTTGAATCGTTTTAATGTAATTAGTGGAGACTCTACCCTTAAAGACCTTACAGTAGCCAAAACAGTTCTTTTGGCTATTGGTGCAGGGGCTATTTTGATAAGTATTGAAATTGCTTTGGGAGGAGCTTCCTATCATGTAAAACCTTTTATTCTGGGAGGTGTCATCCTGGGGGGTGTACTTTTTGGAATAGGGATGGCAATCCTGGGTTATTGTCCGGGAACACTGCCTGTTTCAATGGGTGAAGGTTCAATAGATGCCTTTGTTGGTATCCTGGGTGGTTTAACAGGCGGACTGGCATTTACCTGGGTATTTCCGACGATTAAGCCTGTTTTAGGTCCTGATTATGGAAAAATTTCATTGAATAGTCTAACAGGAGCTCATCCAGTTCTTTTCTTTATTCTATTAGTTATTATTGCGCTAGTATTTATAGCTCTTGCATTTGTTTTACATCAAACAGAGGAAAAGACAGTTAAAGACCGGTTGTTAAATTACCGGTGGGTTGTTACAGGTGTTGGCCTTGCAATATTAAACGGAATTATCTTTCTAAAGGTAACTTCCAACCGGCCCATTGGAGCTTCTACATCTTATCCTTACCTTTCAGACAGTATCACTCATTTTACCCAAAATATCTATTTTGAAAAAGTTAAAGTTCCGGGACATTGGGAATTTATATTCTTAACAGGTGCCTTTTTAGCATCACTCATTTTAGCACTTATCAAAGGAGAATTTAAATTGAAAGCTGTTTATTCCCGTTGGGAAGAAGCAAAAGGACAATCTGTTTCAAAACGACTTGTCTGGGCCTTTATGGCTGGTTTTATTCTTATTTTCGGGGCACGAATGGCAGGAGGTTGTACCAGCGGCCACATTATTTCAGGAGGAATGCAGCTGGCAGTGAGCAGTTTAGTGTTTGGAATATTTGTTTTTAGTGCGTTTCTTATTACCGGCAGGTTGTTTTATAAAAAGAATTCTTTAACAATCAAAACTCAATAATGATGATTAAGGTCTTTGAAAAAAATTGTTCTATTTCAGGTAAAAAAGTTTTTTACCTGGAACAACCTGAAGGAAAAAAGAACATTCTTTTTCTTCATGGAAAAATTTATAATTCAGACGACTGGCTCAAATTAAACAGTACAATTGAAGCATTACACGACTTGCAACATAAATTTTATGCTGTTGATTTTCCGGGTTTTGGTAATTCTGAGAAAAATGATATCGATCCGGTGGATTTTATTGAGGCTTTTGTGGAAGAGATTAAATTGAAAGATTTTGTTTTAGTTGGCCCCTCAATGAGTGGAGGATTTGCACTTAAATATGCAGTTAAATATCCTGCCCGATTAAAAGGATTGGTTGCTATGGCACCGGCCTGGATTGAAAATGAAATTGAACATTTCTCCGAAATAAAAATTCCGGTTTTACTTATGTCAGGTGAAAAAGATAATAAAGTAGATCCTGAAATCGTAAAAAAGCTGCATAAATTAATTCCAAATTCAAGATATCATATATTCAAGGGCTTAGGCCATCCTTTTTATTTTGAAGATGAAGAGTTATTTAAAAATCACTTGTTAGGTTTTTTGTCTATTCATAATCTTTAAATCAAATTATTTTAAAAACTATTAAATTATTATTATGAGAAAAAGAATTTATACACCGGTAATGCTCATGTTAATTCTGGTCTGGCCTTTTTACACACAGGCACAGGAAAAAACATCGGTCAAAAAAGAAAACTCATGGTACGGAAATCCGAAACCCAAACAAACAGACACCAGAAAAGTGATTGCCAAAGGCATGAAACTAGGTGTATGGTTTCAGAGTCGTTTTGTTTCAATTCAACAGGATAACCCTTTTCTTGCTACTACAGGACAAAGCTTTAAAACAGACGGAAACATAAATAATGTTTACGTCAGAAGGTTACGTCTTTTACTGGCAGGTAAATTTTACGGAAGCTGGAAATATGTTGTGCACATTGCGGCAGGTCCGGTGGGAAGATATGAAACGCCTAATAAAAACCTGCGACTGTTGGATGTTTTAGTAGCCTATACTAAGTTTAAACAGGCCACGTTGCTTCTGGGTCAGGAAAAGATATTTTTTTCAAGGCCTTTCTCAGACCGTTTGCCATTCTGGAAAAACGCTATTTTTCCCATGGCTGAAAGAACAACTC
>WGGC01000109.1 GCA_015491905.1 Bacteroidales bacterium
TGGTCACGACAAACAATTTTTATTGTTTTTGTTTTGCTTTCTATTTCTCCAATAAACTGATTACTTTTTAATGAGGATGAATTATTACTTTTAATATTTTTTTCAAATTCGGTACCCTTTTCATTCCAAAAATTATCCTTAGCCGTATTTTTGCCATTATTATTTTTCTTTCCCGACCAAAAATCATCGTTTTCGGTTTTCTTTCCTTTTGAAATATTTTCTTTATCTTTTTCTTTATTTTTTTTATCAAAAAATGTATATGTAATGTGTGGATTTATTCCCCCTTTAAGTTTGCACTCTTCTTTTGCCCTGTTTATAGCAGATTTATAATCCGGGTATCCGGCAGATGCTCCTACAACCTGTTTGCCATTGTCTGATTTCCCTATTGCTATAGCACCATAACCTTTACCTGGATAATTCAAAATAACATAGGGTGTTTTTCCTCCTCTTTTAATACACTCATTATAAGCACAAATGCCTGTGTTTTGGTTTCCATAACAAAACCCATAGGAACCATTTGTTGAACATACATATACTGTTGTTTGACTAAAAGATAGTATGGAAGAAAATCCAAACAAAAAAAATAAAACAACTTTTTTAAGTTGTATCATAAAAAAATAATTCTTTGTAGTTTACAAACAAGTTATAACTAAATACAACTACAAAGTTAACCCATAAGTAATTTACACTTATCCCTGAAAAATACTATATTTAATATTAGCGGTTTTCCGGGATAGTTTATATCTTATTTAAAAGGAATTATAGATGCTCAAATAATAAAAAACAATCTTTTTTTTATATAAATATTAAATAGTAGCATAATATCAATATTTTATTGTTGAACATAACAAAAAAATAGTATCTTTGCAAAAAATTAAGATTTGATTATTTCGCGATTCATTTACTAACATCCTCCCTTTTTAGTTTATTACCGCTCTTTTTTTAAATCCTATTTTTTTAATTTTTTGATAATCGGCTAATATTTTTGGTCTGTTTTACCAACTTGTAACAAAAAATAAAAACAAGTTATATTTAAACGATGTATCAAAAACAAACTTTTAATTTTAAGACAAATGAATATTTATGTAGGAAACCTTGATTACAAGGTAAATGAAAATGACCTTCAAGGCATTTTCGAAGATTACGGAAACGTAAGTTCAGCAAAAGTGATAACCGACAAGTACAGTGGCCGAAGCAAAGGTTTTGGTTTTGTTACCATGGAAGAAGAATCTGAAGCAAAAAAAGCAATTGACGAACTGAATGGGGCTACTTTAGAAAACCGCGCAATGGTGGTTAACGAAGCAAGACCTAAAAAAAATAATTATTAATATCTAACAACACCAGACATGGCAAAAGGAAAAGTAAAATGGTATAATGAAACCAAGGGTTTCGGATTTATCGAAATGGAAAACGGAAGTGATATCTTTGTTCACCGATCAGGATTAGTTAAACCTTATAATGGTTTACAGCCTGATGAAGAAGTAGTTTTTGAAACAAAACAAGGCGAAAAAGGGCTTTCTGCTTTTAATGTAAAACCTGCAAATTAATATACAGGAAATAAAATTCCCGAATTTAATTCTGGAAATTACTTATATAAAAACCAATCCAGGGAGGGATTGGTTTTTTTCAATAACATCATTTATAAATTTATTCAAACAAAAATTTTAATTATTTTATGGGAAGATCACAAGAAACATTCAACAAAAAAGAAGTCCGCAATAAAAAGGAAAAAAAGAGAAAAGATAAAGAAAAAAAACGTTTGGCTCGTAAGGAAGCTGAAAAGAAAGGTAGTCTTGACGATATGATTGCCTATGTCGATGAAAATGGAAACATAACTTCAACTCCTCCTGATCCTACACGTAAAAAAGAAGTAAAATTAGAAGATATTGAATTAGGAGTCCCTAGTCGTGAAAATGATGAAGAAACAGACCCTGTTAGAAAAGGAACTGTTTCTATGTACAACGATTCTAAAGGATATGGCTTTATAAAAGATTTAGTAACTAAAGAAAGTGTCTTTTTTCATGTAAATAATGTTTTGGAAGATATCCCGCTAAAAGAAGGAAATATTGTTGTTTTTGAAATTGAAATGGGACATAAAGGCCCAGCTGCAATTAAAATACAACGATTTAAGGAATAAATGTTATAATTTATTATGTAATTAAAAAGGACATTCCGCTCAGGAAGCGTCCTTTTTTTATGGTATTTAGTCTATAATTTAATCAAGCCACTTTTTTCAGCTCTTTCTTTTTATCAATAGCTTCGGTAACTTTTGCAAATATCACAAGAAGAACAGCGGCTGTTAATCCGATAATTGCATAAACATACCAAATATAATGTGCATGATCATAGGCGTGAATTAATTGTTCCTGAGTAAGTGTTTTCGGGTTAGGAACATATTTGTCAAGCAAATACCCGGAACTTATGAAACCAAAAAGACTTGCTAAAAAGGAGTGTAAATGACTGAAACCCAGATACATACCCTCTTCACCTTTGGGCGCCTGTAATGAAAAATATTCTAAATACCTTGGAGTGATAAATGTTTCTGCAATAGCCTGAAAAATGATGCCTACTATCATCATTACAGCAATGGGATGAAGGTTCATTAATCCCAGGTCCATACTGTTTCCTTTTATACCTGCAAGCCATGGCCCCATTGACATTGCAAAAGCCGAAACAGGCATGATAAACATTCCTATAATCATAGAGGTAATGGCTTTCTTCTTTCGCATTATTTCTGTAATAAACATTACTGAAATAACTACAATTAAAGGATTTACATTGGCATACCACTCCGGAGCTGCATGGGGGCCAATTGTACGTATGATGTATTTTGGCATAGAAGCATAAAGCTGATGTTGAATCATCCAAAATCCGGTGATTAATATAATCAAAATTACTAACCTTCCTCTTTTTAAAAGAGCCAGCAAAGCTTCCCAAATTTCTTTAATATTTTTTCCCGTTCCTTTTTCTCTATTTGATTTATAAAATAACAATGTTACTATAAGTGCTAATGCAGCTAAAGCCGAAGCATAATAATTTATGTAAAGAACACCTAAATTAATTCTAACAGGATATGCAATGGTCTTTCCCAGGAAAGCACCTACATTTACCAAAGCATAAAAAATTGCATATCCTCTTGCACGGTTTCCGGCATCCGTTTCACGGGCAACTGTACCTGTAATAATAGATTTTATGAACGAACCCCCAAGCATTACTAATGCCAACCCTCCAATAACAGTTGGTTTATATGGTAGAAATCCTAAGGTAAAATACCCTACAGCAAGTAATGAAAATGCAAGAATAACAGAAGGACGAAACCCTATCTTATCTGCGTAAGCTCCTGAAAAAGTAGGAAGAAAATAAAGCCCGGCTGAAAATATACCGGCAACATAACCAGCTTCAATATCTGAAAACCCTACAACATCACTTAAATAAATGGTAATAGCTATAAATACAGCATAATAAGCTCCTCTTTCCAGGAGTTCCACCATATTTGCTGTCCAAAAGGCCTTTGAAAACTTCCATCCTCCCTTTTCTTTTTTTGTTGTAGATGTTGACATAAAAATATCCCTTAATTATAAATTCTAAAAAAAAGATAAAAATAGTCTTTTTTGATGGAATACCTAATTTAAATTCAAATTTCTTACGCCTGGGTATATGGAAATGAAATGGTAAACCCCACTCCTTTACCTGGGAATGATTGATAAAATAATTTTCCTTTAAGAAATTCTACCCTGCTCTTTATGCCCATTAAACCCATTCCGTTTTTTGAATTTATTTGCTCCTTGTCAAAACCTTTACCATTGTCCTTATACTCCATTAAAACCAATCCATTACTACTTTTAAAGGAAATATCTATTCTGGTAGCTGAAGCATGTTTTAGGGTGTTATTTACCAATTCCTGAACAATACGAAATATCATTATTTCCGTATTCTCTAACATTCGGGTTAATTTTTTTCCTTTTAGCTTAATAGTTATTGCGCTGCCTTCAGAAATGTCATCTGTAAAGTCCTCTAAAGCAGCCCATAAACCAAATTTATTTAATACTACAGGCATCATATTATGCGAAATTCTACGGACTTCTTTATTCGCTGTATCCAATAATTCTTTTGCTTTAATTAAACTGAAACTATCAGATTCAGTTAGGCTATTACCTGACCGGCAAATACCTGAAAAATATATACTTGCTGAAGAAAGTACTACGCCAAGACTATCATGCAACTCTCTTGCTATTCGTTGTCTTTCCTTTTCACTTCCTAATACTAATGACTGAGCCGCTGCTGCTTCTTTTTCCTTTTCATGATAGGAAATAATTTGTTCCTTCAGCTTTTTGTCCTTTTTCCTTCTGTAAAAATAAAACCAAATCAGCAGACTTAATAACAATAATAGAGTTGAACTTCCACCTACCAAAGTGTTTAATTGAATTTTTTTTTGCTTTAGTTTTAAATCTTTTTGTAATGATTGGTTTTTTAAGGCTAAAATAGATTGCTTTCTAATCTGTGTTCGATATTTAATATTAAGTTCATCAAGGTTTTTTTGACGTAATACCGAGAAATGTTTGCTTCTTAATTTGGAAAGCTCCTCATGAAAATTTAATGCTTTTTCAAAATTTCCGATTTTTTTTTCATAAAATATCAGAGTATGATATAATGTTTCAAAATCAAAAACTTTCCCAAGTTGAATTGATATTTTCCGAGCATCATTAGCTACGTTAAATGCTTTTCTTGAATCTCCTGATTGCATTAATGCATTGGCTTTCCATGACAAAATATTCACCAGCATAAGAGTGTCTTTTTTATTTAGGGCAATATTTTCTGCTTTTCTGTAATAAACAACAGCCTCTTTGAACTCCTTATTTTGTAGCAAAACACGACCACGCTCAATATAAAACCTAAACTTATTTTGTTCATCCGGTATTTTGCTTACTGCCATTCTCATTAAAGATAAATAATGAACTGATGAATCTGTTTGCTGCGTATTTCGATAAAATTGTGAAATCTGCATATAAATTCCCGGTAAAAATTTAATAAGGTTGTGTTTTTTTACGAAAATTAAAGTTTGGTGTAATTTTTTAATTGACTTCTCCTTAAACCCTAACCTCTGGTATATCCTTACCTCATCTAGGTTTAATGATACAATCTGCCTGTTTATACCTTTCCTGGCATAAATTCTCTTAGCTGTACTAAAATACGATAATGCCTTTAAAAAGCTTCCATTTGATGATGCTACACGTCCCAGTCCTGCTAAACTGTTAGCCTGATATAGCCTAAACTTGTGTTTTTTACTTTTATTATATACCATTTGAAACAAAAGCCTGGTACTGTCCATCTGTCGTTTCTGAAGAAATAAATCCCCAAGTATAAGGTTGCTCTTTAACCATTTTTCTTTATTTCCTGCTGATTGGTCATTTTTTATTTCTTTAATAATATATTTATATGCTGAATCAACTTTACCGGTGGTTCTAAAATGTATTGCTTTTTTTAGAAAATCAGGCTTCAATGACTCTTCTGTTTTAAAAGGTATAATGGAATATATTATTATGTAGAGGTATAACATGTTGGTTTAGAATAATAAGTCATTTTGAATTGCCCATTTAACTATTCCTGCAGTATTTCGGGCTTTGATTTTAGAAAGTAAATTGGCACGGTGTGTTTCAACTGTATGGATACTAATAAATAACTCTGATGCAATTTCTTTAGTGCTTTTTTCCTGACATATAAGTTTTAAAACATCTTGCTCTCTTTTTGTTAATATGGATATTAACGGCATGCCTTTTCTTGAATCCTGTTTCTTATATAAATTGGGAAGGTTATTGCCTAAAAACAGTACTCCTCTGTTAACTTCTTTTATTGCATTTATAATCTCATCCGTAGATGTGTTTTTTAATAAATAACCTCTTGCTCCCGATTTTAACATCCGACGAATAAAATGTTTATCATCATATTGAGAAAATGCAATTATTTTTATTTCAGGGTGTTTTTTTAATACTTGCTGTGTAGCCTCAATACCATCCATGTCAGGCATGTTTATGTCCATAATTATAACATCGCAGGAAATAAACTTCAGCATCTCTAATAATTTAATTCCACTTTCGGCAACGCCTCTTAGCATTATTTCTTTATTTTCTTTTAATGCTGTTTTCATTCCATCCAGAATCAAAGGGTGATCGTCAACTATTACTAATTCAATCATTTTAAAAGTCTGTAAAATTTGAATCCTGCAATATACTTATTTTTTATTATTTAAGTATTTAAATATGTAATAAAGTTTTTATTAATAATTAAACTTTACATAATTCACATATTCTTTCGTATGCCAATATCATTGTTGCAAACCCAGTGACTATTATAACCTTATAATTATATTACAGTAATGTTCATTGGCATTTCAAAATAAAATTTTATAAATAGATATTTTTAGAAAATAATTATATCTGAATTATGTGTCATTTATTTAATATATTTAAATGTTTTGTATTGATATACTATCTTATATACATTATAGCAATAAAGAAAAATAATATATGGTTAAATAAAATAAATAAAAACGATAAGGTTAAATTTTTCTACTTTTGCTCATCGTTAATATAAAATGGCATGGCACGAATAAAGATAATTCAACCGGAAGAGGCTACCGGTGAGCTAAAGGAAATATACAACGGATTAATAGAGTCGAGAGGGAAGGTGGCAGAAGTTCATAAAATGCAAAGCCTTAATCCCAAGTCTATTACCGACCATATGAATATGTATATGACTATCATGTTTTCCAAATCACCTTTACGTCGATATCAGCGTGAAATGATGGCCGTGGTGGTTTCGGCATCAAACGGATGTCAATATTGTATCAGGCATCATGCAGAAGCCTTAAATTTTTACTGGAAAAATGAAGAACGATTACAACTTTTAATTTCTGATTATACTTCATGTGATTTGAATAAAACCGACATGTTATTATGCCAATTCGCCAAAGAGCTTACCCTTCATCCGGAAAGTGCAAAAAGTGAAATATTGGCTGAAAAAGTAAAAGATTTACTTGGTGATCGTGCATTACTTGATGGCAGTCTTGTAGTTTCCTATTTCAATTTTGTAAATCGCATGGTCAACAGTCTGGGGGTTGAGTTGGAAACAGACCCCGGTGGTTACAAATATTAATTTGTGTTCAGAGGAGTTATTCCCAGTTGTTGCAGGGCTTGCTTTACTGTATCAACAGGCAGATTGCATGTTTTGTTCTCGCAAACGTAAATTAAGGTTTTCCCTTTCACATAACGATCTTGCAACAACGGTAAATTGGAAGGCGTTTCGCTGCCAGCAATAATATAAGGTAAATAAGTCATACTTAATATCCTGTTTTTTTCCAACGCTTCTTTCCCTGTAATTACCACCTCTCTCTCAGGAAAAATAAAACGGTTAACCAGCAATCCCCACTTAGAAAAAAACGGCAGGTTTTTAATCACATCCGGATATACTGCCGAGGCCATCATTTCAGCTTTATGCATATACTCCTTATTATCAAAATAACTTCCCAGATTGTACAATACACTAGCCATTTCCGCATTAGATGAAGGAATTACATTGTCCGTAATTTCATACTTAGGCTGTATGATACTTTCCCTTTTTAATTCTGAGTAATTATAAAAACCCGCTTGTTTATTATAGAAATTACCGGTTGCATACCTTGTAAGTTTTTGAGCCAGTTGTAGCCATTTTTCGTCAAAAGTAAAGCGATATAAATGTATAAAAGCACCTGAGAGAAAAGCATAATCATCCAGGAAGGCAGGTATAAATTCTGTTTTGTTTTTTCTGGAACGCCATAATTTCCCATCTTCATTCATGCGGTTTTTTACCAGATATTGTGCTGTTTCCAGTGCGCTGTTCAAAAAAACAGTATCGCCAAAGGCACCGTATGCATCCAGCAAACCGGTTATCATCATGGCATTCCATGAAGTTAATACTTTTGTATCCGTTGACGGATGAACTCGTTTTTCTCTTGCTTTCAAAAGAATCTCTCTGTCACGACTCAGTTGTTTGTCGGCTTCCCGCTTCGTAATTCCCATTTTTTTAGCCAATAACGACAGAGGTTGTCGCACATACAATATGTTTTCACCATTTTCCCAATTTCCATTAGGGGTAACAGAATAATATTCTTCAAACAAGGGCGCTTCTTTTCCCAGTAATTCATCCAATTCCTGTTTTTTCCATACATAAAAAGCCCCTTCTTTACCATCACTGTCGGCATCCAGCGAAGCATAAAAAGCACCTTTGCTATTTTGCAAATCGCGTTTTAAAAA
>WGGC01000110.1 GCA_015491905.1 Bacteroidales bacterium
CGTATAGCGCATTGTTTCTTTTTTTCATTTTTCTCTCTTTTTCCTTTTGGCAAATCCCATCTGTCCCAGCGTCGTATGAACAATATTTCACCTTCTTTATTTTTGACCACACCTCCACCGGCTTCAACATATTTTGCCCATAGGCGAAGATGTTTCATCATTTTTTTAACAGGATAACCATAAACAACTATATCATCACGTAAATCGTCAACAACCCAATTTTCCATAAAAGAAATTAAATCTTTCTTCTTTTTAATTTCCAAAGATGGTATATCTGTATATTTATTAGGTTTTTTAGTTAGAATTAACAAATGATGATTTAGAAATATTTTTTTCATGATAATGCAAGGATTATTTAAATAACAATATTACAAATTATTTAGATTGACCGGTTAAACCAATTTATGATATTCATCTTTTTTTTATTAAAGAATATCATTTACGGTTAAAACAATTAAAATATTCCCAACACGCTATTAATAGATAAAACTGCGGCCGGGATTGCAGTGAAAAGCCCACAGGACAAAAGCTGATGCCGGCTTTCGCATGCGGGGCGACTTTAGGAGCCCCCGAAAGCGATTAGCCGGGCACAGCTTTTGGCCGAGGACTTGTAACGAAAAGCCCGAAAAGCCGCCCTGTAAATAATTACTTTAAAAATATGTTTGAATAATTACAGGTTAGTTCATTGAGTTTTAGGGAATCTGACTATCTTTGCGACATGCAGGAAACCATATTAATACTTGATTTTGGTTCACAATACACTCAACTGATTGCCAGGAGGGTACGTGAGCTTAATGTTTATTGTGAGATTCATCCTTTCAACAAAATTCCGGAATTAACAGAAAACATAAAAGGAGTTATTTTATCAGGGAGTCCGTTTTCGGTAAAGGATGCGGAAGCGCCTGTACCTGATTTACGAGGAATCAGGGGAAAATACCCTTTGCTGGGCGTGTGTTATGGTGCACAGTTTTTGGCGCAGAACGATGGTGGCGATGTAATGCCTTCAGAGATAAGGGAGTATGGCCGGGCAAATTTAGCGTATATTGATACAGCTTGTCCTTTAATGAAAAGCCTGTCGCCAGACAGCCAGGTTTGGATGTCGCATGGAGATACGATTTTGGAGCTACCAGAAAGTTTTGAGGTTATTGCCAGCACAGAAAATGTAAAGGTAGCAGGTTATAAGGTAAAAGAAGAGCAAACATTTGGTATTCAGTTTCATCCGGAAGTTTTCCATTCGGTGGAAGGGCCACAGTTGTTGAAGAATTTTGTTGTAAATATTTGTGGTTGCCATCAGGACTGGACACCGGACTCGTTTATAGAGACAACAATAAATGATTTGCGCCAGAAACTAGGCAATGACAAAGTTATTTTAGGATTATCAGGTGGAGTTGACTCATCGGTAGCAGCGGTATTATTGCATAAAGCTATTGGAAAGAACCTGTATTGTATTTTTGTTGACAACGGGTTATTACGAAAGGGTGAGTATAAGGATGTATTGCATTCGTATAAAGACATGGGTTTAAATGTTAAAGGTGTTGACGCTTCAAAAGAATTTTATGCAGCATTAAAAGGGATAGAAGATCCTGAGGCAAAAAGGAAAGCTATAGGGAAAACATTTATTGAAATTTTTGACAAGGAAGCACATTTAATAAGCGATGTTAAATGGCTTGCGCAAGGAACTATTTATCCGGATGTTATAGAGTCTGTTTCGGTAAAAGGGCCATCGGCAACAATTAAATCGCATCATAATGTAGGAGGATTACCTGATTATATGAAATTGAAAGTTGTAGAGCCTCTGAATACTTTGTTTAAAGATGAAGTACGAAAAATAGGCAGTGCACTGGAAATGTCTCCGGAGATTTTAAACCGGCATCCGTTTCCGGGACCTGGGCTTGGCATAAGAATTTTAGGAGAAGTAACAGCTGAAAAAGTAAAATTACTGCAAGAAGTAGATAGTATTTACATATCTGAACTGAAAAAAAGTGGTTGGTATGATAAAGTATGGCAAGCTCTTGCCGTACTGTTGCCCGTACAATCGGTAGGTGTAATGGGCGATGAGCGGACTTATGAAAATGCTGTTGCCTTGCGTGCAGTAGGCTCTACAGATGGCATGACGGCAGATTGGTCGCATTTGCCATATAGTTTACTTGCTGACATTTCAAATCAGATTATTAATAAAATAAAAGGTGTAAACCGGGTAGTATATGATATCAGTTCCAAACCTCCCGCAACCATTGAATGGGAATAGTTTTATTACTATTGGAATTATAATTTAAAAATGGAAATGGGAAATAATTTTGTAATCAACAGATAAATATTTAATTTCGTATGCTGTAAAGCTATCATAATTGTAAGAATATTTGTTTAGATTATAAAAGTTACATTATTAAATAATTATTAAAACAAGACTCTTCAATTAGATTTAGTAGCATGAAATAATAGTTATTTAATTTTTGTAATCTATAACAACAAAACACATAAAATTAACAGATGAAGAAGGTATTCTTTTTAATCTTTTTATTTGCCACACTGGGAATGTCTGCTCAGGTTGTAAATATTTCCATCAGTAAGGATATACAAACAAAAAACGGGAAGTCTTTTTATGTGCATACAGTTAAGAAAGGACAAACTGTTTATTCCATAGCCAAAGCATATCATGTAGGTATAGATGAAATATACTACTACAATCCTACGGCAAGGAACGGTTTACAGGTTGGACAAAAATTATGGATACCTACAGAAAACAAGGAAACTGAGATTACCAAAGAGGTAAAGCAAAAAAACTTTGATTTTTTCTATCATGTTGCATCACAAGGAGAAACATTGGACCATGTTTCATCAATATATTTAGTTCCAAAGAAATACTTATTACTTGCTAATCCGGGCATTACAAGTCCACTTAAGGAAGGTGAATACATAAAAATACCGGTAGAAGAAGCTTATCCAATACTTGAAGGTAAAACTAAGCCCAAACAAAATGCTCCTGTATATAAAGGAGGCTTAAACGAAACCCCTACTTTTAAGCCGGCACCAAAGCCAAAGATAGAGAAACTACAATCCGGCAAAAAAACCATAAAGAAAAAGATTACTGCATTTCCAACACAAAAAAGAATTACACAGCCATTACCTACAATTAGTAATTATATGCATATTGCAGTATCCGGAGAAACCCTGCAGGATATTGCAAAAAAGTATAAAATATCTGTTGCTGAATTAAAAGCCGTTAATCCGGGCTTGATTATGGTGGTAAAAGGACAACGATTAAGGCTTCCTATTAACGCAAAAGTTCCAGGTTATAATCCTACATCAAAGGATTTAAAGGCAATAAAACAATTTGAACAAAGAAATAAACCTAAAGTTTTACCACCGGTTGAAAAAGAAAAACACTATAAAACTCAAAGCTCAAAAACAGGATATTTTAATCATATTGTAAAGAAAAAGGAGACCCTTTATAGTATTTCAAGGAAATATGGAATTAATTTAAATGATCTGTACAAAGCCAATCCGGGGCTAACTACTAATATTAAAATAGGCCAATCCATAAGGATACCAAAAAAAAAAATAAATAACCCATTTGTTCTTTACTCACCTATAGAAAAAATTAAGCTTAAGAAAATAGCTAAATTATATCAAGTTGATTATCAGGATTTAGTAAGAGACAATCCTTTTATAAAGCACAAAGTATATCCAGGAGAGTTAGTACGAATTCCTACAGGGCTGACACCTTACAGAATAAAAAATAATAACGAGGTTCAAGGAGAAAACGTTACTCAGTCTGTTGGCAGTACACAGAAAACCCAGTTAACATCAAAAGGATGTGAGTCCAGACCTCACAACCGTATTTTCAAGGTAGCCTTAATGGTTCCATTATATCTTCAGGATGCAGACAGTTTAAACCGTTTACAGTTTATGTTACAGCGGCAAACGCAATTTCCACCATTCCGGTTTATACAATTTTTACAAGGGGGCCTGTTGGCAGCTCAGGCTATGAAAGAACAAGGAATGAATTTGGAGTTTTATGTATTTGATGTAGATGAAACATTAACAAAAGCCGCCAAAGTACTTTCTAAACCTGATTTAAAAAAAATGGATTTGATTATTGGCCCTTTTTACAGCAGAAGTTTTGAGCAGGTTTCTCTTTTTGCTAATCATTTTAATATACCCATTGTAAATCCACTTACTTTCAGAGAGTCGGTAATAGCCAGGAATAAAAACATTATAAAAGTAAAGCCCGGATTGAGTTACCTTCCCGGAGAAATAAAACGACTGGTGCAAAATGAATATAAACAGGATAAGGTATTTGTAATTTCACAAAATACGTATTCTAACCATAAATCAGTTTCAGCATTAACAGATTCCGTATTATCTGCACTCCCCGCTACCATTAAATATTCCAATGACACACTAGCATATTTAGGTGTGGAAGTTACCCAAAGAGAGAAGTTGCGAGAACGGGAAGAATTAATAAAGTTACAACCTTTAAATCAGAAGCCTAACAGTCAAAACGATTCACTTTTAAACGCGTTGCAAGAGCCTATTATTACAAAATTAAGTGATACTTTACAACCTTACATTTTGGAAAACCAACCTGTATTTCCTGACTCATTAAAATTATTTCCTGAAGATAGCACTACTTTTTCCAATACTTTGGTTCAAATTTATTACAGTCAGGATAGTCTGCATCCTTTTATAAGCAATGCATCTGTTTTAAGAGACAATCTGGTTATTGTATATGGAAACAACAAAGCGTTTGTAATGGATGTAATGAACAGGTTGAATGTAATCAGAGATACGTTTCATATTAAGATGATTGGACTCCCATTGTGGGAAAATCTAACAAACCTGGATTTGTATCAGATGAACAATTTAAATGTAACATACCCATCGAGCTACTTTGTTAATTACGAATCACCGACAGTTAAAGCTCTGGATAGTTTATTTTATAAAAACTATGGTACAATTGCTGAAAAATATGGAATAACAGGATTTGATATAACTTATTATTTTTTGAATGCTTTGTATTATTATGGGCCAAAAATGATTCGTTGTATTCCTAATTTTCCTTTTAAGGGCATTGGTACTGAATATCATTTTGAAGCCCCTGAAACAGATCCGAAAAATTTAGAAAATAATTACTGGAATATGCTTAGAATTGAAAACCTTCGGTATATTCATTTACCTGATTCGGTTTATTACAAGCATTAAACAAAAAGTAAACCTAAGGCATTTTTGATTTTATTTTGATTTAAAATAAATCAAATCATTGACTTAAGTCCAGGATTATATTATCTTTGTGAAAAGGAAAAGGGAACTAAAAAATGTTTCTTAGGTTTTTGAGAAAAAGTAAGGAAAATATGCTAAAAGGCTATTTATGAAGAACTTTTCAATTAAATATCGAATTATATTATTAACCTTTGTTTTTTCTTTAATTTTTCTTTTTTCCTGTAATAAAATCAATGATAAATACTCATTTAAAAAATGGACGCCAAATGTTATTATACCAATAGCAAATTCAACTATAACAATTAAAGATATTTTTTCGAATGACTCTACCATTCAAACAGCACCTGACAGCTCTCTTATTTTTATTTTCAAAAAAGACTCAGCTTTTTTATCACATACAGGTAAAATACTTGGTTTTCCTGAACAATTGGCACACACATTTCATTTATCCCTGGGAGAAGTAACATTAGATACCTTTTCTAATGACACAAGCCTTACCATTCTCCAAACTATAAAATATTTAAACAAAGACGCTGCCGATTCATTAATAAATAAACTGGATGGGAAAAAATACGTATTCCCAAAATTTTGGATAAAGCAACCATTATCATTGGATTTACCGGTTATTTCAAATTTTAACAGTGTTAAACTTGCAACCGGATTATTTTCTTTAACTATTAAAAATACTTTACCTGTAACAATTGACACATTAACATTTGAAGCATGGGATAAAGTAAATAAGTTAAAGTTAAAAACTTTTAATATTTACAACCTCCTTCCGGGAAAAAGTAAAATTGATACCATTGTTCTTAACAATAAGTCAATTAGCAATAAATTAAAAATTGACATTGGGATATTCAGTAGTAAAGGAAGTAGTGGCAAAAAAGTAATAATTAATAAAGATCAAGGGTTATTTTTTCACCTTAAGGCCAGCAATTTAAAAGGTATATCAGGAACAGCAATTATACCAAATCAATCACTAACAACAGGGGTAAATTTTTATTCTATAGTTACAAACAACCACTCCGATCGTATTTATAATTTAAAAATTTCCGATGCAGACATACAATATAATGTTAAATCTCAATTTGCCATTCCGATAACCCTAAAAATTGGGATTCCATTTTTAATTGGAAATCAACAAAATGAAATAAAACCAATTCAGGTGTTACCCGGAAAAATAACTTCAGGAATCTGTAAATTAGCCAACGCAAATATTGATATGACCAGAAATCCAAAAGTTAGATATAGTCAGATTCCTTTGGTATTCAGTCTTAACTTTTCATCCATCGGAAAGTTAATTTCATTTGACTCAACCGATTTTATTAATGCGGAATTACTCGTTAATAAAATAAAAATGGATTATGTTAAGGGCCATATCGGCAAACGGGAGATAAATTTCACTAAAGACAGTACGAATGTTGACCTTGGAATTATAAAAAAATTATCCGGTTCGCTTTTGTTTACCAATCCGGAAATAATATTCAATTATAGCAATAGTTTTGGCATCCCTTTTAATTTGAATTTAAGTGTTCTTGGTAAGAATAAAAATTCAGGACAGCAAATAATTATTAAAGCAGATTCAATACCCATAAATTATCCATTGGTTACGGGAGGTACTGTTTACAGAAGTTTAAGCTTTAATAAAGACAATTCAAATGTTATCAATTTTTTCGCCTTAAAACCAGACAAAATTTCATATTCAGGCATTGCAGAAACTTCTCAGAATGTCAACAATATAGATTTCATAACAGCCAACTCTGCTTTTGCTGTAGATATCAAAATAAAAATTCCTATGAATTTTAACGCCAGCAATCTGGTAATGTATGATACAATTCGCAATTTAAATATAAGCACAGATAAACTCCCTATTCAGGATGGTATTTTAAAAATAAAAATCTTCAATAGATTTCCTCTTGATTTAAAAGGCGAAATATTTTTTATAGACACAAAAAACAATCAAATATTAGAAAGCATAAAAACAGGATTAATAAAATCAGGGTTTTATGATAGTACAGGAGAAGTTACCAAAGCATATTCAGATTCTTTAAAAATAGATATTAATCCGGATTTTTTAAATAATTTATCAAACTCCGATCAGGTAATAATAAAACTTACTGCTGATTCACCTAACAATAATAATTCCATTTTATACTCAACAAATCAAATAAAATTAGAACTTTCTTTAAAAGCCAGATTGAAGCTAAACAAATAATTTTTATAACGTAAGTGATTGAAAACATTATATAACAAACTAAAAAAATAAGATATTCAAAGCAGAATGAATTTACCCAGAGTAAAATACTTATTAAAATCAGTAATTATTGTTTTGATAACAGTAATTATGAGTCTATTTTCTAATGTAAGTTTAGCTCAGGACAGTTATTTATTATACGGATTAAAAAGCATTCCGCAAAGTACATATTTAAACCCTGCTTTTCAATCTGAATATGAATATTTTATCGGCATTCCAGGCATTTCAAATTTACAGGTTGGATATTTAAACTCCGTTACAAGTTATAATAATATCTTTTCCAAACTACCGGGAAGTGATTCTTTATATTTTGATTTAAATAAAATTATCACTCCAAACTTAAATAAAAAGGGATATACTGCTATCACTCTGGATCAGGATATTTTATTTGCCGGTTTTAAAGTTCAAAAGGCCCTGGTTACTTTTGGCGTACGACAACGAGTAATGATAGGGTTACACACTGACAATGATTTTTTTAAGCTTCTGTGGAATGGAAATGCGCCATATATAGGGAAAACATTAAACCTGAGCCATACTTTTATCAACTTAGTTCATTTCATCGACTATCATGCAGGTTTATCAATTCCTGTGTTACAAAATGTTAGAATTGGGGTTCGGGTTCACCTGATGCAAGGTCTTTCCAATATTAATACTGTTAATGATAAATTAACTTTAACAACTTTAGACAAAGGTAATAATATTGAAGTGTTGGCAAGTACAGCTTTTAGTATAAACACCTCAGGATTATCTGGTAACACCAGATTCAATCCAGGCAGCTACTTAACTAATTTTATGAATATCGGGTTTGGTATTGATTTAGGAATAGACGCTAAACTTTCCGAAGATTTTGAAATTTCGGCAAGTGTTTTAGATTTGGGAAAAATAAATTATCGTTCTAATACAAAGAACTATAAAAGCCAGGAAGACAGCATTTATTTTAACGGATTAAATATAAGCCTAATAAATTCTTCACCTGCTAATATTGGTGATACATTAAAAAATATCTTTCATGTAACCGAATTCCCTGTTAACTATTCAGCAAAATTACCCACAAGACTTTTATTTTCGGCATCATATTTTACTTCAAACAGAAAAAATAAAATTTCATTATTATTTTCCACCAGGTTTTTAAAAGATTATAATGTTGCTGCAATAGTATTAGGATATGATGCTACGTTATCAAAGCATTTCAATATAAAGGTTAATTACATGTATTTAAAGGAATCTCCATTAAATATAGGCGCTGCTATTTCAGTAAAATTAAAACCACTACAGTTTTATTTATACTCTGATAATTTATTAGGCATTAACTGGAAAGAAGCAAGATACATACAAGCCGGATTAGGAATTAATATATTGATTACAAAAAAGAGATAGAAGCTTACCAATTAAGCTGCCAGCTTTTTAAAAGGCAATACGATGAATTCCGATAGGATAATCCCTATCAAGGCAATCTGTTATTTTATGATAATCTTCCTGTTTTTGAACAAAATCAATATTATTGGTATCCAGAATTAAAATACGCATATCTTTTTGCTGTTTAATAAATTCAAGATAGCCTGTTTGAATTTTATTTAAATACTCATTTTTAATATCCTGTTCGTAAGGGCGGCCTCTTTTTTTAATATTTCCCTGTAATCGTTCAGTATCTACATACAGATAAACAAGTAAATCAGGTTTGGGAAGTTGTTGAAAAATAATATTGAAGAAGTTAGTATATAAGTTAAACTCATCTTCAGGAAGGTTTTTTTTTGCAAAAATTAGCGATTTAACAATAAAATAATCGCTAATAACAAACGATTTGAATAAATCGAGAGTTCCCAGGTTATTTTTCAATTGATGATAGCGTGCTGCCATAAAAGACATTTCCAAAGAAAAAGCATATTTTTCAGGTTCTTTGTAAAATTTAGGAAGAAAAGAATTCTCTTCAAACTGTTCCAGGATTAATTTTGCATTTTTCTCAGTTGCAATTTTTGTTGCCAAAGATGTTTTACCGGCACCAATGTTTCCTTCAATGGCTATAAAACTATATTTCATAGCACATTTGATTTTTTACCAGTTCTACATTTCCCGTATCGGCACAACTATTTAATAATTGTCTCATTGATTGTTTTAACTGAGGATGTTGAAAATCTGCATCAATTTCAACCAAAGGCAGCAAAGTAAATCTTCTATTAGGAATTTGAGGATGAGGAATTGTTAACTTTGGATTCTGAAACACTTCTTCATCAAAGAACAAAATATCAATATCAAGCGTTCTGGAAATATAACCAGCTTCAGGATTTCTTTTTCTTCCTGCCAGGTTTTCAATTTCCTGAATTATTTTTAATACCGCAAAAGGATCTAAATCTGTTTCAACAACTAAAACCTGATTTAAAAAGGACATCTCTGCGTCAAAGCCCCAGGGTTCTGATTCCCATATTGAGGATAATGCAATAACCGCCCCTATCCTATTAGCAATCTGTTCTTTAGCAAAGGAAAGATAATGCATCCTTACTGATATATTACTACCAAGCAACAAAAAAACTTTATGTTTTCCAATCATGATGCAAATTTAGAAAAAACGGGAAAACAGATTGAAGGTTATTATTTTTTGAATGAATTTATTTACAAAAGAGTATTATGATGATTTTAATGCATATAACCTATGAAGTAATGATTTTATCTTTTTTCCATAGTTCTTATCCATAGCCCATGTACCACTAAGATCGTTCAATTTTTTAACACAACCTCTTTTAACAAAACGAAACCTGGCATCAATAATTTTCCCATGTATTTTATCAAAAGAAGCATAAGCCTTTAAATGCTGTATATGGGCTCTTATTCCTAACCGTATGGAAGAGAAGGTATTTCCGGAAATACCTTTACTTACAACGCCCAGACCACTAAAATTATTCTGACCGGGTTTAACATCGCCTCCAAAAGTTAAATACCCTGTTTCAAGACACATTTGAGTAAAGGCCACATCCCAGTTGATATTTTCTTTTTTTGATTCTTCTATATATATTTTAGCAATTCGTCGTGCTTTTCTTTTTGATAATTTAGGGTTATATTTTTCCAGAAAAAAGCTTAATTTTCTAAACGACATTTTTCCGGCACCAACAATTGATGGTTCATTAAAATTTATTTTTTCTTTATGTTTAAACTCAATTTTAATAACCGGATGAGGATATTTAAGTGGAATAGGAAGAAAAAAATCTATATTCAGAGGCTTTATTAAAAATGGAAACAGGTCATTAGCAGTGAAATCAGATAATTTATTTACACTTTTATTTTCCTCAGAAAAGGTGCCTTCTCCGATAAAAAACAGTAATACAGCAATAAAAACTACTCTGATAAAATATGGAAAAACTTTAATTTTTAATGCTTGTTTTTGCATATAGTAAAAATGAAAAACAAAGCAATACAAAAATTAGCAAATACTTATTTTTGTAAACACAATTTTGTTAATATTGTCAAATAAAACCAAAAAGTAAAATACTTTACCATGAAACAATTTTTTAAATTTATGTTTGCTTCATTTGCAGGCACTGTTCTTACACTTATATTAATTTTAATTCTGTTTGCCGGAATGATGGCCTCATTAGCGAGTTTAGCAAAAAAGGAAGCTGTAGAAACCGAGCCCCATACAATTTTAAAAATAAAGTGGACTACTCCAATAAAAGACCGTGGGACGAATAATCCTTTGGCAGGTTTTAATTTCAATACTTTTAAGGCCAGCAAGCCGGTTGGATTAAATGAAATTATTAAGACTCTTGATAAGGCAAAACAAGACCCTAACATAGATGGCATATTTCTTGATATGGAAACTATTCCTGCGGGGATAGCAACAACAGAAGAAATAAGGAATAAGCTTGCAGATTTTAAAAAATCAGGAAAGTTTATTGTTAGTTATGCAAATAATTATGATCAAAAAGCATATTATCTGGCAAGTCTTGGAGACAAAATATATCTAAACCCAAATGGCACAGTTTTGTTAAAAGGCTTAAGTGCACAGGTAATGTTTTTTAAAAATTTAATGAATAAATTAGGAATTAAAGCTCAGGTAATAAGAGGTCCAAATAATAAATTTAAAAGTGCAGTAGAGCCTTTTCTTTTAGATAAGATGAGTCAGGCTAACCGTAAACAAATGCAAGTTTTGTTAAAAACTTTCTGGGATAAAATGCTTAACTCTATTTCCATATCAAGGAAAATAAAAGTATCTAAACTTAATAATTTGGCAAATAACCTTACGCTATGGAATGCGGAAATTTCCAAAAAAAATAATATGGTAGATAGCGTTATTTATCGTGATCAGGTAATAACATTACTAAAAAAATTATCGGGCGTAAAAAAACTTCGAAGTATATCTTATAATAAATATCTGAAAGCAAAAATTAACAAAAAAGAAGAGCATAAGAAAAATATAAATCGCAATACTCTGGCTGTTATTTATGCATCAGGAGAAATAGTACAAGGAAAAGGAAATGAAAATAATATAGGAGGTGTTACATTGGCAAATGCTATAAGGGCAGCAAGGTTAAACAAAAGGGTTAAAGCAATTGTTATGAGAGTCAATTCGCCAGGTGGAGATGCTTTAGCTTCAGATGTAATAAGACGTGAAGTGGAATTAGCAAAAAAAACAAAACCGTTTATTGTTTCCATGGGAGATTTAGCTGCTTCAGGAGGATATTGGATTTCCACAGAAGCCGATTATATTTTTGCAGAGCCCACAACAATTACCGGATCAATTGGAGTATTCGGTATTATTCCGGATTTCCAAAAGTTTATGAATAACAAACTTGGGATTACTTTTGATAAAGTTATGACAAATCCAAATGCAGACTTTGTTGATGTAATGACCTCTTTATCTCCTACACAAAAAGAAAGGTTAAATCAAGGCATAACAGGAATTTATAACAAGTTCACCTCTTTAGTAGCGCGTACAAGGCATCTGCGAAAAAGTTATGTTGACAGTATTGCCAGAGGGCGTGTTTGGGCTGGTATAACAGCAAAAAAACTTGGCTTGGTAAATGAAATGGGCGGTTTACAGGATGCAATGGCATATGCAGTAAAAAAAGGAAAACTTGGTGTTAATTATCGTATAGTTAACTATCCTAAAAGAAAAGAATTTATTCAGCAATTAGTAGAAGAATTAGGTGGACAGGCGCAAACAAAAATAGTAAATTATACACTTGGGCCTTGGAAAGTATATTGGCATGAAATAAAGACCATACAGAAATTAAAAGGTGTCCAGGCAAGGTTACCATTTATACTTTCTATTAATTAATTATTAGCGTATTTAAAAATAGTAATTTATCATATCATTTATTTAAATTTATCATTAAAAGTTAACATTTAAAAAAAAAATCATGAAACCATACATAGCAAATCTTATTAATGCCATATCACTATTAGTTTTCGGATTATGGCAATATTTCGCAACAACAACAGAACCTTCGTTTGCAGTATTTTTACCTCCGGCTGTTGGATTTATATTAATATTAATAAACTGGAATGTTAAAAAAGAAGACAAAGTTTGGGCACATATTGCAGTAATATTAACCTTATTTGTATATATAGGTTTAATAAATCCATTAACAAAATTAACCGGAGTTAATGATGGGTTAACAATTATGAGAGAAGTAATTATGCTGGTTACCAATACGTTTGCCTTAATAGTATTTGTATTAAGCTTTATTAATGTCAGGAGAAACAGGAAAGCTGAGAATTAAAACTTATTAATCTTTTCTAAAAAAGATAATTTAATTTTAATTTATAACTATAAAAAAGAAGCCGTCTCAAAACCTGAGGCGGCTTTTCTATTAAATAGCTTGGTTAATAATTGATTTTTTTGTATCTTTATTTACTGATAATTAAAGATATGAACACAAATTTCAAGTCCTACAATCAACAACAAAATTGGCTTTTACCTCCCTCAATTGAAGAACTTATTCCTGAAGATCATCCTGTTCGAATTGTCAATGGGATTGTTGAGCAACTTGACCTAAAATTGCTCATAGAAGAATATAGTAAAGAGGGGAAACCAAGC
>WGGC01000111.1 GCA_015491905.1 Bacteroidales bacterium
CATTTGTATAAAATATCCCAATCAATTGGATTAATCAACTATATAATAAAACTATTGGACTTTTTATCCTAATAGTTACGGTACAAATATACATAAATAATGACTACAAATCCTAAAAATATTTTAATGAAACCTATTACAAAATCAATGAATGAGCTTTTACCACTTCTAAAAATTTCCAAATCAAAATTTAACAAAGATGTTGGTATAGCCAAACAAACGTTAGACAACATTTTGCACGGTACAAATCTTCCAAGTTTAACTATCATTTACAAGATACTTGAGGTTTATCCGGACATTAACCCTGCATGGTTACTTACCAATGAAGGAGAACCTATCTTGTCTAAAAGTATAAGTACCCAAAATGAGACAGCACAAAGAATTGCAAGACTGGAGGAAAGAATAAAGGAACTTAGTAAGTTGTCACAATTGCAGGAATTTACATTAGAGATATTAAAGAACCAGGTTGAAAATAACAATGGCAAGAGGAATAGCTGATAATTTGGGAAGCAAATTTATACACGTTTAAGAGCTTAAAGTTTACGCAAGACATTCAAATTTTGTAAAGTATGTGGGCGTTACTAAAGCAGCCATTGGACAGTGGTTCTATGGCCTATATATCATGACAGCAAAGCATATTGTTAAATTAATTACTATTGTTTCCTAACATAAATAAAAACTGATTTCTGTTTGACGAGAAGCCAGTTTTTACTAATCGGAATGAACGAGAGGTTAAAGACTGGAAAACAGTTAAAATAGAAATGTTAGAAAAGGAAAATCAAACTCTCAAAAATCATATTGCTACGTTAACAGGTATCATAGAGGTAATCAAGAATCACCTCCTAAAGACCAATCAATAGACTTTAGTCCTTCGTCAATCCATTGTGATGCTACGTGAATATACCCCTGTGCCGTATTTACGGAGGTGATACCACCATAATCCATTACAGCGAACAAATCCTTTGATTTATACGCTAAGATCGTTAAAAACGTATGACGGGCGTAATGAAAGGTTATAGGAATTTTTATATCAGCGTCAAAAGCAACCTTTTTCAAATAACGGTTCATTACTTGATGTGCGTATTTAGGGAATATAGTTTCCGAATCAGGGTACTGTTTTCTGTATTTCTGTATCATCTCATAAGGCAATCCTGCAAACAACTTTTCAACCGGTAAAACAACCTTTCTATTTATATGTCTCAATTTATACATTTTCTTTTGTATCAAAACTCCCCTGGTATCTCCCTCTATAATGTCTTCTGATGTTAGTGAAGTAATATCACTTATCCGAAGACCGGTATAGCATCCAAATAAAAACATATTACGAATATTGTCCATAAGTGTATACGGTTCGTATTCTAATTTCTGTATTGCTTCAACTTGATTAGGATATAATGCTGTACGTGTCCCTGTAATGCGTGGGGCTTCCAATTCCTTAAATCTGCGAATTTGTTTATTTGTAATCAGATCTTGTTTTTCAGCTTCATTTAAGAATTTACGGAATGTCTTATGGTGTCCTGCAATGGTGTTGATGTTTGTATAACGTTCATTTAAGAATTTACTCCATGCTTTGGCTGTGTCGTACCCTATTTCACTAAATGTAAGGGTCGGATTAAACTCCCTGATTAATTTGGTTGTCATTTTCTGCGCTCTCTTAGAACTCTCGCTGATATTTGAAAGATCTAACGCCTTTGCACAAAATAAATGTACTAAGGTTTGTTCTGTTTTGCGAATTGTTGTTTTCTTGTCTCTATTTCTGAAAATGCTAATAAAATTCTCTTTGTTTACTTCTACACCTTCATAATTCATTTTTTCAAGTGTATAATTTACACGGTACAGCATCGTATCTAATTCGTCTTGTAAATGAATAGCGTTTTTCATGGATGGGTGAATTTTTTTCAGTTTTGGAAGCCAATATTTCTTTGGCACTCTTACACCTGTCGAAATGTACGATTGATTTCTTACCCCATTAAAATAAACACGAATGGAAATTAAATCACTGCCTTTTCTAACTCCCCTAACAAGTGATACTGTTGCTTTACCTTTTTTCATCATTTTTGCTTTTAAATAATACTTGTTTTTTCAATGTTCTGCAGGTGTAGAACATTTTTTCTTTAATTGCAGAACATTTTCAAATCTCTACACTTCCCGTCAATTCTCTATTATTGTTCAAAACTACAAATTAAACCCCAATGTTCTGCAAATATATCTAACTTTGTTCTGCATGCGCATAACTTTTGTATATAGATTTAGACCTAAAAGCCTAAATAAATCTATATAAAGAGGCGTATACATGTACCTTTTGAGATTCTGTAAAAAGGTGGGAATTTAGAGGATAATAGCCTGTAAAACAGTAGTAGTAAACAGTATATATAAAAAAAGAGAGGTCTAACTATCTGTTAAACCTCTCTTTTATTGTGATCCCGCCGGGATTCGAACCCAGATCATCAGAACCGGAATCTGACATTCTATCCGTTGAACTACGGGACCGGAAAAGTATTTTTGATATGGTTTTTCAGGTTTTTTTATTATATTAAAAAAATAACTATCTCATAATTTTTAATTCTTATCTATTCCTATTTCTGGAAATTGTAAAAGACAATATAAATAATTTATTTATAATTATATTAATTACAATACTCCATAATAGAAAGTTACAGGTCTAAGACCTGAAAAATAGCCTGTGTTGTGGAGCTGGAGGGATTCGAACCCTCGTCCAAACATTGAACCAATATGCTTTCTACATGCTTAGTTTGTCGTTAATTGTCGGGCAGTACGCGGGGACAAACACCCAAAATATTGCCTTAGCCCTTGTTTTCTCATTCTGCTCCCAGGGCAGGAACAGAACCAGTTCGAAATTTCTTGCGACTCGTTATCAGGCCGGAATCGAACGTCTCCACCTGCAAGCCGTCTCGTTCCCGGTCCTTGACCGGGAATGGAGCCAATCTACTATACTTCGATTAGGCTGCGAGAGCGTAATTGTTTTCGCCAATTGAAAATGTTGTAGCTCAGTTTTACGGGATTTGTTACCTTGCCCGGCATGCTTACATATCCATTCTCATGCTGTCAAAACCAGTCAGCCCCTTATATCAAAGAACAATCTTTAAAAAAAGGATTGCAAAGATACTGTTTATTTATATGTATCAAAGTGAAAGTAATCAAATTTTGTACCAGAAATAAGTAGTTGGTTATAACATTAAAGGGGAAACGTATTTTTCAATATCCTCCACTGTTATTTTATCATCACATAAAATCAGTAAGCGTTCGGTTACATTATGCAATTCTCTTACATTACCACTCCATTTAAACGACTGAAGCTTTTGCAATGCAGCGTCTGTAATTTCAATATTTCCTTTTCCCAAATCAGGGGCCAGCTCCTCGATAAAATGCTTAACAAGAATGGGAATATCTCCTTTTCTATCTCGCAAGGGTGGTACTTTTATTACAATTACACTCAGCCTGTGGTATAAGTCCTCGCGAAAATTACCTTTTTTAATCTCCTCTGAAAGATCTTTATTTGTGGCTGCCAAAACCCGCACCTCCACAGTAATTTCCTTTTCCCCTCCTACCCTGGTAATTTTATTTTCCTGTAAAGCACGTAATACTTTTGCCTGGGCCGAAAGGCTCATATCTCCAATCTCGTCTAAAAATAAAGTGCCGCCATGAGCTAACTCAAAATCGCCTTTACGTTGCTTTACAGCACTGGTAAACGACCCTTTTTCATGGCCAAACAACTGACTCTCTATCAGCTCTGAAGGTATAGCAGCACAGTTTACCTCTATAAAAGGAGACTTTGCACGTGGACTCTGCTCATGTATTTGTCTGGCTACCAATTCTTTACCCGTACCATTTTCACCAAAAATAAGAACCCGCGCTGATGTTGAAGCTACCCTGGATATCATTTTTCGCATTTGAATAATTTCAGGTGATTCCCCAACAATCTCGTACTTCTTTTCAATTTTCTTTCTTAGCTTTTTAGTCTGTTTTACCAAATCCTTCCTGTCAATGGCATTTCTTACAGTCTCCAGCAATTTATTTAAATCTGGAGGCTTAACAATAAAATCAAATGCTCCTTTTTTTATTGCATCAACAGCTGTTTCAATAGTGCCATGGCCGGATATCATAATAACAGGAATATCAGAAATTTTTTGAAGACGTTCCAATACTTCAAGACCATCCATTTCAGGCATTTTTATATCCAGCAATATTAAGTCGAAGGACTCATTACGAACCATTTCAATAGCTTCCATACCATTACCCGCCATCAGCACTTTGTACTTCTCAAATTCGAGAATATCTTTTAAAGTTCTCTGAATACTTAATTCATCGTCAACTACCAGTATTTTTGCCATAATTAATTTTTCTATTTCAAAGATACTATATTATATTATTAAGATTATCCATTTAAAAGAATAACCTTCTTAAAATTTATATTTTTTTTATTCTTATTTGTATTGCTTCTTGCAGTAAGATATCAAAAAAAGAAAATTTGAAATACTATTTACTAATTTCACTATTTTCACAAAAATTTTTAGCATACAAAAAAACATATTTAACACGATTTCTTTTAATTAGCTTATAAATATAAAGCATTTGTTAAGTATTAAATACAAAATCAAAGATATATGCAACGGAATTACTTTCAAGGAAAAACAATAATTATCACGGGTGCTTCATCGGGAATAGGAAAAGAACTTGCTTTGCAATTGGCAAAAAAGGGTGCAAAACTGGCTCTGGCAGCACGTAACAAAGATAAATTGGAAGAAGTAGCTTTATTATGCTCTCAACAAGGTACGGAAGCTATTGCCATTCCTACAGATGTATCTGACAAAAAGGAATGTAAAGCACTTATTGACAAAACCGTTAATCAGTTTAAGGTAATTGATATTTTGGTAAATAATGCCGGAATAACCATGTGGTCTTATTTTGAAGAAATTAAAAATCTGGATATTCTGGAAAAGATAATGCAGGTAAATTACTTTGGGAGTGTTTACTGTACATACTATGCTCTGCCGTACCTGAAAATTTCACATGGACAGATTGTTGGCGTGTCAAGTCTGACAGGGAAAACAGGAGTCCCTACACGAAGTGGATACGGAGCCAGCAAGCATGCCATGGCAGGTTTTTTCGACACCCTTCGTATTGAGTTAAAATCGTCAGGAGTGGATGTTACAATGATTTATCCCGGGTTTGTATCTACCGAAGTTAGAGAACGTGCTTTTGGAGGCGATGGGAAACCTTTGGGCAAAAGCCCTGTTAAAGAAGGCCAGGTAATGACACCGCAGGAATGTGTAAAACAGATGATTCCGGCAATTGAAAAGCGAAAAAGAGAACTTGTAATGACATTTCGTGGAAAAGCAGGATTGTGGTTGAAGATGATAGCTCCTGGACTAGTAGATAAAATAGCTCTTAAAGCTATCCGGTCAGGAAGATAACTCTTTTAATAAGGCTTCTATAAATGGATCGGAATTTTCCTTGCTCAGACAATGTTTAACTTTCTTTTGAAACGTATAACCCGTCATTCTTCTTATTTGTAATTTCTTACTTAACGAATATGACGATATGTCAGGGTTTACACACGACAAATAGACAATTTTAAAGGCAGTGGTTAAAGGAATTTTACATCTGTGAAATAAAGTATGAGCTGTAGATGAAATTTCTTTTTTACATTTTGTACACCTGCGTGAAAACTCATTTTTACCTTTACAATAGTTTGTATGCCCGCATTTATCACAAACAAAACCATTTTGCCATTTAATATTACTTAAAAATTCTAAACAGCTTTCTTCAGTATTAAATCTTTTTGCTATTTTTTCAAGTATTTTTTTATTGTCATCATCCATCATAATTAAAAATAGCACGGTTATTGTATGCAAAAATAAAAAATTAGTGATATTAAAGCGCTCTATAAAAATAATTATATATTTGCATCGTTTTTTAAATTTATAATAGTAAATAATTCACATATGAGAATAAGTCGTTTTCTAAGCATATTTCTACTAAGCACTATTTTTCTTGGATGTTCTAATATTCAGGGCAAACAGGAAAAAAATGCAATTGGAGAGAAGAGTAAAACAGAAGCTAATAAGAGCATAGCACCAGAGCATTTAACATATGAGACTTTTCTAAAAAAAGTTTGGAATTTTGAAAAACATCCAAAAGAATGGGTTTATGAAGGAACTGAACCTTGTGTTATTGATTTTTATGCTGATTGGTGCGGTCCATGTAAACGTGTAGCTCCAATTATGGAAGAAATGGCAAATAAATATAAAGGAAAAGTAAAAATTTATAAAATAAATGTAGATAAAGAACAGAAACTTGCTGCTGTATTTCAAATTAGAAGTATTCCTGCAGTTTTGTTTTCACCTATGAAGGGTAAACCAATGATGCAAGTAGGATTATTACCAAAGAATTCCTATATAAACATTATTAACACCCAATTACTTCACGTAAAAGAAAAAAAATAAACAGAAATAAAAAACAACTTAACAGATAATTAAAATGGAACATTTAACAAAAGAAACTTTCTTCGAAAAAGTATTTAACTTCGAGAAAAACAAAGACTGGAAATTTGAAGGTAAATTACCTTGTATTATTGACTTTTACGCCGACTGGTGTCAACCATGTAAAATTGTGGCTCCTATTTTGGAAGAATTATCCAAAGAATATGAAGGAAAAATCAATATTTACAAAATAAATACAGAACAAGAAGTAGAACTGGCTTCAGCATTTGGAATCAGAAGTATTCCGTCAATGCTTTTCTGCCCTGCAGATGGCCAGCCACAAATGGCTGTAGGAGCTTTACCTAAAGAAACTTTAGTTCAGGCTATTAACGATGTATTATTAAATCCTAAAAAAGAGGAAGAAGTAAAAAAATAATTTTTTTTTGTAATTAGAAAAGGTCGTTTCAGTATGAGACGGCCTTTTTTTTTATTTTCGCAAATCTATAATAAAAACCATGGCTGCAACAGAAACAGGAAAAACGACAACTCCGGTATTACTATCTACAGCTTACTTTCCTTCTGTCTCTTACTTTGCATTAATAAAAAAGTATCCTGTTATTATTGAGAAATATGAGACCTTTCCCAAACAAACGTATAGAAACAGATGTAAAATATACACTGATAAAGGTACCATGCGCCTTACCGTTCCTGTTAAAAAACCAAATGGGAACAAATCAAAAACCAACGAAATTTTAATTTATAATGATGAAAAGTGGTTTTTAAATCATTGGAAAGCAATAAAATCTGCTTACGAGTCATCTCCATATTTTTTATATTATAAAGATGATTTAAAAGATATTTTTTCACCCAGGTTTAAATTATTACTAGAACTAAATACAGTTATTATTAATAAGGTGACTGAAATATTAGATATTAAAACTAATATCACCTACACAAATAATTTTGAGAAAAATCCTGATAATATTATTGATATGAGGAATTATTTTCATCCTAAAAATAGTATAGAAGCCATTGAATTTCCTGAATACGATCAGGTATTCTCAGACCGGCATGGATTTATTCAGGATTTAAGTATTCTCGATTTATTATTTAATTTAGGTCCGGAAGCAAATAAATATTTATCTGATTTAAACACTTACAGCTTATAAAAATCGTAATACTTTTAATCGGGGTATGCTATTCGTACATGATGAATATGTAATAATTTCTTTTTAAGAACTTTTTTAGCCTTTGTAATATCCTTAAAAGTAATTGGCGCATTACTAAACTGATTGGATTCAAGCATAGAACTGATAATCAACTCAACCAAATCATTTATTTTTTGTTCCGTAGGATTCACGATACTTCTGGATGCAGCTTCAACAGAATCGGCCATCATAACAACGGCTGTCTCTCTCGAAAAGGGCACAGGGCCATGATATCTGAATTCCGTCTCAGCAACTTCCAAACCGGGATTTTGTTTTCTCTCCAGGCGATAAAAATATTCCACCCGTCGTGTGCCATGATGTGTTCTTATAAAATCAATAATTTGTTCAGGCAACCTGGCTTTGCGCGCCATCTCAATACCTTTGATAACATGTCCAATAATTATTTTAGCACTTTCTTCATAACTAAGTTCATCATGGGGATTAAATCCAGGAGGTTGATTCTCAACAAAATACATTGGGTGTTCCATTTTACCGATATCATGATATAAAGCTCCGGTACGTGCCAACAAAGCATCACCTCCAATAGCATACAACACCTCAGAAGCTAAGTTTGCCACCTGCATGGAATGTTGAAAGGTACCCGGTGCTTTTTCCGCTAAATCACGTAACAATGGGTTATTAGTGTTAGATAACTCCAGCAAGGTTAACTGAGTAATTAGTCCAAATATTTTTTCATAAATAAAAATAAAAGGAAAACCCAATAATATAAGAAACGAACTTCCTGCCAACATTAGTACAAATCTTGTAGATATATTTGTCAAGGATGCATCCTGAATAAGGAGCATACTAAAATACACTACCATATATGTTAAAAATACAAGAATGGAAGTTCGTACCAAATGCCACCTTTTAGATAGCTGACCTACAGCAAGTACTGCTACAAAACCGGATGCAAACTGAGTGTAAAAGAATTCAAAACTATTAGGCGCATAAAATCCTAAAATCATTAAAGTAATAAGATATACAACAAGGGCACCTCTTCGCTCAAGGAAAGCAGCAACAATTACAGGCAGTAACGAATAAGGAACTATATAACTCCATGAGGGATAATTGGTGAATACCCAAAAAGAAATGACCAGCAGGGCTACTTGAGTTATAAGGAGTAAATGCAAATTTCTTAATTCATCAAAAACAGAACGGACAAAAACCCGTAAAAACATGTATTGGATAAAAAACAATAGAAAAATAAGAATTGTACTGCCACCAAATACTAACTTCCAGGCATTGGTACTGCCTAATTCCTGCTCATATTCTTTTTTTAGGGAATTTAAAATTTGAAACTTTTTTGCTGTCACAAGTTCTCCATGCGAAATAATTAATTCTCCCTTCTGCACCAAACCCGTAGTTGGAGAAATTTTGGATAGAACTTCTTTAATTACCAGTTCGGTTTTATTTGGATTATAAATAACATTCTGTACTAAGGACTGATTAATTAATTTAAACAGCATCATGCTATCAGGGCTGTGTAGTTTACGAAGTTGGGCAATGGCATAATGATCAGCTTCCTGAATGGTATATAATTGAGAAAGGTTTATCTGATGAACCTTATTATCCTTAATCAAATTAATTTGATAACTGGATTCTTTTCCTTCAATTACAGGATTAAGACGGACAATACCCTTTTCAATTTGATTATAGACTTTTATTAGTTTATTTAAATATCTTACAGAATCTCTTTCCCGGTATTTTTTCTCCAGGTGTTTCTCCATTAAAGGCCATTGAAGTTTAAAATTATTAATAAGATCTTCTCTCCCTTTATTGGTAAGATCGTTTTTAAACTGAAAATAAGGATGGACATTTTTAATAACATCGTTTTTTTCTTTAGTCAGTTCAGCCTGGGTTTTATAAATAGAAAAGTCAAACGGAGCATATAAATCTTTATGGTTCCATGGCTTCCCGGTACGGAATTCATATTTAAACATTCTTTCTCTGGGGCTTGCCCAAACCACAATAACAAG
This sequence comes from Bacteroidales bacterium, assembly GCA_015491905.1. Taxonomy (GTDB): domain Bacteria; phylum Bacteroidota; class Bacteroidia; order Bacteroidales; family F082; genus Sulfidibacterium. The sequence goes on from WGGC01000111.1 coordinate 9,631, forward strand.
GGCTACTAAAAAAGAAAGTATCCTCATTATTTCGTAAGAATTTTGTTGTAATTTTGAAAAGAATGTTTTCATAGCACAGAATTAACAGGACAAAAATAATAATTCTTAAGCACTTAATTACATTATGGAAAAAATCATTAAAGCAATAACTCATCTAAGCGTAATTCCCATAAGAGAAAAACCCTCTGATACCAGTGAAATGACAAGTCAGCTTTTGTTTGGAGAAGAAATAATTATTTTAGACAGATATAAAGAATGGGCTTTATGTGAAACAATACCGGATAAATATCAGGGCTGGATAGACACAAAACAAGTAACAATATTAAATCAGGATGCCGGAAAGGAAATCAAGTCTTCTTTCTTATCTTCAAAAACAGCATGGGCAACATCATCAAAAGAATCTGTTTTATTAAGTTTTGGAAGCCCATTACCATATTATGAAAAAGGAAATTTTTATTTGGATACTATAAAGTATACATTAGAGAAACCATATAGTACTTCAAAACAAAAATTAAAGCAGGAAAAAATAATTAACCTTGCAAAATTATTTCTTGGAGTTCCTTATTTATGGGGTGGCAAGTCCTTTTTTGGAATTGACTGTTCGGGTTTTGTACAACTAATATTTCGTGTTAGCGGTTATGAATTACCACGGGATAGCGGTGATCAGTCTAAAATTGGTCAAAATGTCGACTTTATTCATGAAAGCCAGTCAGGAGATCTTGCGTTTTTCGCAAATGAAGAAGAAAAAATTACTCATGTTGGAATAATTTTAGAAAACGGGCACATTATTCATGCCTCCGGCCAGGTACGAATTGACACAATAGACCATGAAGGGATTTTCAATAAAGAGAAAGGGAAATACACTCATAAATTACGGCTGATAAAACGAATTCTTTAAAATGAAAAACCCGTTTATCACAGATAAGCGGGTTTTTAAATTAATTATGTACCGGTTTTAATTAACCACAATTTCATAAGTCAGCTTTGAGGATTTTCTCAGCATCTCGCTTACACCGCAATATCTATCCTGAGAAAGATTAACAGCTTTTTCCAGTTTATCCATAGGCAAATCTTTACCCTTAAAAATATAACGTATATGAATCATATAGTAATATTTTGGATGCTCATCTGTTAATTCAGCATTCACCTCAACATCAAAAAAATCGGGTTTTACTCTCATTTTACCCAAAATTGAAATAACATCCATTCCGGTACAACCTCCTAAAGAAACTAATGTTAAAGGTTTAGGTCTAGGACCTCTGTCTTTTCCTCCAACTTTATCATCAGCATCAAGAATTAAACGATGACCGTTAACTTCTGTTTCAAATGCCATATCTTCTGTCCAGGTAACATGCACTTTATCTGCCATAATTTTATATTTTATAATTTTATAAGGTGCAAAAATAGATAAATTTTTTATGTTGATAAAAATATAAAAAATATGCGCCATACAACAACAGCATAGCGCATATAAAGCATCTTAAATTAAGATAATATATTTATTCTTCCTCCATAAATGGATACTTATAATCTACCGGGGGTACAAATGTTTCTTTAATTGTACGGGGACTTACCCAACGCAACAGGTTTAAACTTGAACCCGCTTTATCATTTGTTCCGGAAGCTCGTGACCCTCCAAATGGCTGCTGACCTACAACTGCCCCTGTAGGTTTATCATTAATATAAAAATTACCTGCAGCATTAACTAATTTCCTGGTTGCAAGGTTTACAGCATAGCGGTCACGTGCAAAAACAGCTCCCGTTAATGCATACGGAGAAGTATTATCGAGGATTTCCAATGTCTCTTCATATTTATCATCATCATAAACATAAATAGTAAGGACAGGGCCAAAAAGCTCCTCTTCCATAGTAATATAATGGGGGTTAGAAGTCACAATTACAGTTGGTTGGATAAAATACCCCTCCGATTTATCATATTCACCACCAACAATAACATCCGCATCGGAATCTTTTTTTGCATTATCAATAAACAAAGATAGCTTATCAAAGGAAGCCTCATCAATTACGGCAGTCATAAAATTGGTAAAATCTTCAGGATTTCCCATTTTAATTGTTTTAATTTCCGCAATTAATTTTTCTTTAACTTCTTTCCACATCGAACGAGGGATATAAGCACGTGAGGCAGCCGAACATTTTTGCCCCTGAAATTCATAAGCACCCCTAACAAGAGCTGTGACAACAGGGTTCACTTCAGCTGAAGAGTGAACCATAACAAAGTCTTTACCTCCGGTTTCACCAACAATTCTAGGGTATGTTTTGTATTTTGATATGTTGGAACCTATTGTTCTCCAAATATGTTGAAAAACACCTGTAGAACCGGTGAAATGAAAACCTGCAAAATCACGATGTTCCATAACTGTTTTTCCGGCAACCGGACCGGATACAAAAACAAGATTAATAACACCATCGGGCAAACCTGCTTTTTCAAAAATTTCCATAATTACATTAGCAGAATAAACCTGTGTGTTTGAGCATTTCCACACAACAACATTTCCCATTAATGCAGGAGCTCCGGGCAGATTACCTGCAATAGAAGTAAAGTTAAATGGAGTTAATGCGTAAACAAACCCTTCAAGGGGACGATATTCAAGCCTATCCCATATCCCTTTTGCTGATGAAGGTTGCTGACTGTATATTTCAGTCATATATTGCACATTAAATCTAAAAAAATCTGCCAGTTCACAGGCAGCATCTATTTCAGCCTGAAAAATAGTCTTCGATTGTGCCAGCATAGTAGCAGCATTTATTTTAGCCCTGTAAGGCCCGGAAATTAAGTCTGCTGCTCTAAGAAAAATTGAAGCTCTTTCTTCCCATGGCATATTATGCCAGGTTTTTCTTGCTTCCAGAGCAGCGTCAATAGCCATATTAACATGTTCCTCTCCTCCTTTATGATAATATCCTAAAGTATGGCTAAGTTCATGTGGAGGATGAATAGCTACTTTCTCTCCTGTAGTAATTTTTTTACCGCCAATAGTCATGAAAATTTCAACCTCTTCTGATTTCATCTTCGATAACATAGCTTTAACCTCGGCCCTTTCAGGAGAACCCGGCTTATAACTTAAAATGGGTTCATTATAGGCTTTGGGAACACTTTCCAAATTGCTGTACATATCCAATTATTTTTAATGGTTAAATAAATTTTTTACCATGCAAAGGTAATGATATTTATTCCTTTAATGTTTTAAAAATTACTTAAAAACATAAATAATATACATTTAAGCCGATTAAATTCAATATCGAAAAAAATAAAACTTCCATGATTGAATAATTATTAAATCACATTCACCACCTGTGAAATTTTTGCTATTTCACAGAGCAGGGAAAATGATTAAAAAAATTCAGGGTGAAGAAAATTTTTCCATAGGTGAAGTAAACACATGGAGATTAAAACAGTACTCCCAAATATTTTATTTTATAAAATATTTTTTAGCTATTAGCAAAAAATAATAATAACTGATTAATATAAAAACTCATACCCTTTATGAATCAAGACCTTCCGGAGTACTATCAATTACATCATTTTCACTATATTTATCCGTAAGGTCCAATTTAATATCTTCTTTAAGCAAGCCGTCATCATCATAGTCATCATCTTCCTCAATTAACAATATTGCAGTTTGCTTTGACATACGGATAAGATAATATTTTTCTTCTGTTTCAAAAGGAAGAGCACTGACTTTTCTCCCTTCTTTATCTGTATAAGTAATCAAATTCTGATAAAATCCATCGGGGTAGGCCAACTTAACCTGTTCTTGAATCTTAACATCAAGTTTTTCAAAATCTTTAACTACTCTGGGTTTATTTACATTCATTGTTTTAAATTTCTTAAATCATCGCCCGGCAAATATCAATAATTTTTTTTTTCAAAAGCAATATTAAAAAAAATATTAATTGCAAAAATTATTAATTGTATATGTTACTTTCAGGTATAATTTTTTCTTTATACATAATTCCATAAAAAGAATAAATAAAATTGGTTGTTATTTCTTTAATATCCAGGTTTTAGAAAAAGATTTAGGTAGTTTTTTCTGAACTTTTAATGCAGTACTCTGAACTTTATATCTATTAAGGTATATTCTGTATCTATTTTTATTAGCCATTATTCCGGCATGCTTATAGCCATTATTTTTCAACCTTTTCAATGCTTCTCTGGCATCCGTTAAATTTGGAAAACTTCCTGCAATTATATAGTAATATGCATGAGAGGTATTTTTAGTCCTTGCAGGACTTTTTTTCTTTTGGTGTTTATTATTACAAATTTTCGGTTTCCCGGCCCTATCGGGTCTCTGGCCAAACCAAACAGTTACATAATTTCCACGGATTCCAACGCCAAAGCACGCCCATGATTTTTTTTCCCACAGGCCATTGGTAAGAATCATATCCATAGCTTCAGGAGAAGATTTCCAGAAATCGATAAGTGAATCAACCCTAAGCCCCTCTTGCATGTATCCGGCTAACTCATAACCCCTGTAACGGTAGTTCGTTAATTGTTTCGGTTTTTTCCACATACATTCCCTGTCAACAACGTAAGCATTAAAACAACAAGATGTCCATTTACCTTTATCCGACCAACTGGAAAGGTTACATATACTTGTATCAGGATGATTAACATTCAAGTCGTTAGCATGTAAATTAGCAACATATGAAAGAGAAACAGAAAGTGGTAAAGTTTTCTTATCATTTTCTTTTCTGATTTTATTTATAGCATCAGCTAACTTCAATTCTTCTTTAGTAATACAAAAACCCGAGGGGATTTTATGCTGAGCAAACGAAAACACAGGAATAATTACCAGTAAGGCAATTTCAGCAAGGAATAACAGAGATGTTCTTAAACGGATAAAAAACATTTTAAAAATTTTGGTTTAAAAGTACAAATTCTAATTTATTTCCCACTTAAAATGTTTTATTTCATCAGTTATTTTCTTCTCATATAAACTTTGAATCATTCTCAGAATTGTGTTTTCGATATTAAAAGATAATGTTCCAATTTTATTTATTGGCAAGATGCCGGCAGAAGTTCCTGTTAAAAAGCAAGAATCAAAATTCTTTAGATTATGAAAATTAATAAATTCTTCATTAAGTTTAATATTATTTTTTTTTGCAAGTTCAAAAACCATCCTTCTGGTAACACCTTGAAGCACTTTGGGTGATGGTGCCGTATATAACTGATTATCATTAACAAAAAACACATTGGAACGACTGCCCTCAGTGATATTACATTTTTCATCCATATAAAGAACTTCATAGCACTTTTTACGTTTAATAATATTATCGGCATTTTGCCTTAAACTATAAAGTACTTTTTTAGAATTGGGATTTGGCCTGTTGGCAGTTATAAGCTCTACTTGCACACCATTTCTATATTGTATGGCAGTTGGATAATTAAAAGGGGTTACCCAGGCATAAAAATGACTGTTCTTTTCTTCATAATGGTATAAAAACTTAATATTGCCGTATACCATTTTGTTTACCTGCAATAATGTTTTAATTCTAAGGCGAAGGGAATGTTCAGTAATTTCAGGGGAAATATTTTCAAGTTTTGCGGATATGTAGAATCGCTTTATATGTTCATCCAAAAAAAGAGGTATTCCATTTTTAATTCTTAAAACTTCATATATATTAACGCCATTTTGAAATTTTTCAGAGGAAAAATCACAAGTAGAAACAACGGAATTATCAAAAATAAAATGTGTTAGTATTGCAATATCCATATCAAAATAAGAAAGCCTCCACTTAATTTAAGGAGGCTTTCAGTTTTTTATTAAAAAGGTAAAACATTATTTTTTATCCCTCGACTTAAAATATTCTTCTAAAACTTTATTAGCTTTATCAAAATTTTGATTTTCAACAAAAATCTGCACGGAATCTTCCGGCATTCCATCTGCCCAACCTGCATCCACACTTGATTGCAGTCTATCCATTTTCATTGTACCAATGCCATTCTCTTTCAGTAACTCCTCAATATACATGGCTTCAACCGATGAACCAGTATAGACTAACTTAATATCATCTTTCATATTTTAAATTATTTTAAATTTTTAGTAAAAATACTAAAAATTAAATTTAACTTCATCAATTATTTTAATTACTAATCTTAATTATTGCAAAAATCATAACCGCAGCACTAATTAACTGAACAGGAGACAATAAGCTACCATTCACAAAATAATCAAAAAATATTGCAGAAACAGGAAACAATAATTCACTGATAGTAGCGTCCATAGCTCTTACCCTTCTTAAACCATAATAATAAATAAAAATAGCCCCGGAACCTGTTGTTAATCCTATAATGACAAATAAAATCCAGTGTACTTCGTTGGTTTGCTGAAATTCGACAAACTGTTTGCTTATTAACACATAAAAAAGCATGAAAACAGTTGTAAACCCATATCTAAAAAAAGTAGCGGTTTTAAAATCGAAATTCATTAATATTTTTTTAGAAAAAACAGTAGAACTTCCAAAAGAAAAAGCCGCTAAAAGAGCATATAAAGATGCATAGATAGTATTTTTTTCAGTATTTATATCAGGAAAACTCCAGCCAAATGTTAAAAAATAACCTGCAATTACCGCAATGGAAGCCCATATTGCAAAATGTTTTTTAATCTTTTCTTTTAAAAGAATGGAAGCTAATGATATAGCAAAAATAGGTTGTAACTTTTGTAAAAGTACAACTACTGATAATTCTTTAAAGTTAACCAAAAACAGAGCTTTTACAATAGCCATTGTACCTATAGCACCACCAAAAATAGCAATTAAAGAAAAGACTATGTAATCTTGTTTTACAAAATATTTTAATTGCCGGTAAGATTTAAAGAGAAATACATTCATTAAAAGGAAAGGAATTAAATGCAACATAAAGACAACATATCCTACATTTAAACCATAAAGGCGCGGGGTAAGTACAACCCCATCGAAACCCCATAAAATAGCAGAGAAACCAATTGCAACAGTTCCTTTTACAATCTCCTTATTACCTTTTCTCATAGAAATAATAAAGCTGCAAAGGTAATTATTTTGACAGTTTTACGAAGCTCATAATTACAGATAAAGTTTTTTATTATTTTATTTTTATAAAGAATCTATTATTTATCATTCTTTTTAAGAATATTTTCCAGCTCCTCAATATTAGCTGGTTTTGCAATTATTCGTTTATTTTTATCAAGCAAAAAATAAGATGGAGTTGCATTGATTCCGTATAGCACAGGAATTGAACTTTCCCAGCCATTCAGTTCTGCAATATTAGGCCATAAATAACCTTCGTCATGAATAGCTTTCTCTACCGGCTTTTTATTATCGTCCACAGAGATTGCAATAATTTGTAAATGATTTGAGTTAGAAGGAGTATATAATTTCTTAAGCTTAGGCAGGCTTTCGGTACAATGAGGACACCAGCTTGCCCAAAAAACAAGTAATGTAGTGTCTGCTTTTACATCATACAAATGTATTTTCTTCCCATTTAAAGTTTTTGCAGTAAAATCAGGAGCCTGCTTTCCAACTGCCAGCTTCACAATTAAATTTAATTCATGTTGTAAAAGAAGTTTTTCAGAATTTGTACCGGGGAATTTTCCGAGTATATTATTTTTGGCAATGTGAAGAACCAGTTTACTAAATCCCATTTGCTTAAAGCCATTTACTAAATAACTTAATATAAAAGAATAAATCTTTTCATTGACAGAAGCTTTTTTCAGAAGGGTATCCACAGGAGCAATAAAAGCATTTTCAGCTTCTTTTTTAGTCATTCCCTGTTGCTGAAATAAGGCAAGATAACCAACAATTTTTTTTGTAAACAACCCTGTGCGAAGTAATAAGGTATCCCGGAAATCAACATGGTCAAAATATTTCTTTTTCAGTAAAATATTTTGTTCATCATTGGTTAAGCTAAGATTTATTATAACCGGATTCTCCATTTTAATGAAATGTGCAGCAATAGTTTGGGGATATGATTTAATTAATTCCCGGGCTAAAGTATTAGTTTGCTGCTGAACAGAATTAACTTTTTTAAAAGCTACACTATAAAAAGAATCGTTTCTGGGAAAATACTGAACAACCGGTTTTAAAAGTTTTATTTTTTTTTCATTTTGATTTTTTACCATATTAAAATGATGAAAAATCTTATTTTCCAAAGAGTTCTTAAAAGAAATACCGGATAAATTTCCATATCTTCCTGCAGAAAACGAAAAAGATTTACCTGAATAAATAAAGTCGATGCTAATACCCGAATTTGTTAAAACTCTGTACATTCCTTTTGGCCAATCAGGTTTCATATAAAAAGTAAAATTTCCTGATATATCCGTCTGAGTTGTATCCACAACTTTCTGTCCACGGGCAAACGACTGCAATAAATAAACATCATCGTAAGATATTCCGGGAATCACACCTTTAATGTTAATATCCTGAGCATTTATATCAGAAAAAATTATTGAAAACAATAAAATAATAAAACCGGCTTTTTTCATGAAAATTTATATTTATACGTTTTAAAAATATGTAATACTTTGTTATATGTTTTTCTAGATAATTGTCAAAAATAGTGGTTTCAAACTTATCTTTTAAAAATATCTTTAAATTATATTATAAGACTTTTGAGATTTATGATTCTTCAATATTTCAAGAACTTCATTAAATATTTTAAAATTCTTATTTTTTATTAAATTAGCAAACTTAACGTACCAACACAAATAATTATATTTAATTTCAATAAATTAAAAAGCCTGAAGATGGCATTAACAAATAAAAACACTCATATAATATTAATTATCATAATATTATTTTTCACCTCAACAAATTTAATTTCTTTGCCGGCAAAAGACTCAATTTCTGTTAATAAAGCAAAAAAGCAAATTGAAATATTCCTGAAAAAAGCTGTATCCGGAACGAATCACCAAAAAATCAGAGAATACTTCCATAAAGCCGTTAATATATCAAAGGAAAATAATCTGCAACACTTTTTATGTATTGAAATTCTAAAAAAAGGTAATCAACTGCGAAATAAAGGCCAGTTTATTCTTGAATTGCATTTTTATAAAAAAGGATTAAGAATTGCCAAGGCCAATAAAGATACTTTACATTTAATAAAATTTTATAACAACATAGGTGTCAGCTATCGTAAAATTGATGATTATAAAAACTCATTGTATTATCATCAGAAAGCGCTGGATTTATCGGAAATAATAAAAGATACAGCAGATATGGCTGTTGCAATTAACAGTATGGGAAATGATTATCTGTTATTAAAAGACTACTCCATGGCAGTAAAATATTTCAAAAAAAGTTTGGACCTTGAGCAAGGCAGAAAAAACATGATAGGAGTAGCTATAAATTTAAACAATCTTGGATTTATTTATAAAGAACAAAAAAACTTTAACAGGGCAATTAATTATTTCAATCTATCTCTGGAAATAAATAAGCAACTTAATTCAAAAATAGGAATTGCTATTTGCAGTAATGATTTATCAGACACCTATCTTGAAAAAGGGGATTACAGTAATTCATTGGCATACGCTTTAAACGCATTAAAAATAAGCAAGTCGGTTAATAACAAACCTGAAGTTGCATATTCATACATCAAGCTTGGAGAGATTTATAACAAACTTGGCAATTACAAACAAGCAATGTTAGCACTCCAAGAAGGAATCAGGTTATCAAAAGAACTTTCTTCCAAAGCAAATTTAAAAACAGCATATTTAACATTATCGGAGATCTATAAAGCTAAGCATAATTATAAAGAGGCTTTAAAATACAGCAACATAGAGCGCTTATATGAAGACTCCATTGTTTCAAATCAGTTAAAAAAATATGAAGCAAAACTTCAAATACAATTTGAAACAATACAAAAGCAACAAGAGATTAATTTTTTAAATCAGAAAGCTGTTATAGCTAAACAATCATTAAATGAAAAACAGAAATGGATATATATCCTATCTTCATCTTTCCTTTTATTAATAGTAATATTAGTTGTTTTGGTTATTTTAATCATAAATAACAGAAAAAAAACAAAGCAGCTTATTCTCAAAAACAAACAAATAGAAAAATCAAAATTTGAATTGGAATTAAACAAAGAACACCTTTTAAAAGCACGCGAACAGGCGGAAGAAAGTGCGCGCACAAAAAGTAGTTTTTTAGCTAATATGAGCCATGAAATACGCACTCCCTTAAATGCAGTCTTAGGTTTTTCAGATTTATTAAATAATCAAATCAAAGACCCTAAACAAAAATCTTACTTACAGGCAATTCAAACCAGCGGTCAAAGTTTAATGAATTTAATTAATGATATTTTAGATTTTTCTAAATATGAAAACGAGAACCTTCCCCGTGAAAAAGAAAAAATAAATATTGCAGAAGTTACAAAAGAAGTTATAAACATCTTTTCATTTAAGGCTAGTGACAAGGGTATTATATTAAATTACAAGTTGGAAGAAAATTTACCTTGCTGTATATTATTCAATAAAATGATGTTACAGCAAATATTACTTAATTTGGTAGGCAATGCTATTAAGTTCACAAAAAAAGGAATTGTCAGCATTAACATAAGCCATGAACCGGGGAAATCGGAAAATAAGGTTAACCTTAAAATTGAAGTAAGAGATACCGGAATAGGAATTAGCCCTGAAGATAAAAAACATCTTTTTAAACCATTTCATCAAGGTAAGAACCACAAAGCTACCGAAGGCAGCGGGCTTGGGTTAAGTATAACAAAAAAGCTGGTAGAAAGGCTAAACGGAACAATTGAAATTGAAAGTGAAGAAAATAAAGGATCAAATTTTATTTTGACTTTTATGGATGTAACGGTTGCTGAAATTAAAAAAACTGATTCTTCCGGATTTGAATCTTATAGCCTTAAAATCAACCACTCACCGATATTACTTTCTCAAAAAAATGAAATTTCTTTAAAACTAAAACAGTTATTTAAAAAATATGGTTACCAGATAAAAGATGTTGGGATGAGCCTAGCAAAAGCAAGAAAATTTTTCGACACCTCATTTGTGATTATATTATGCTGTTTGACAAATGAAGAGATTGAAAATAGTTTAAAAACATTTGAAAAAGAAGATGCTGAACAGAGTCATCATTTTTTAATATTATCTTCGAATAAATATTCAGGTTATTCAAACGACAAAACAACAATAATTGACATTAACACTTCTTCCGATATAATATGGAGGAAAATTGAACAATTTTTCTATGATATTGAAGATGAGCAAACAATAAATAAACTATTTTTTACTGAAGATGACAAAAAAAATAAACATCTAACAGATAGAATACCGGAAATTTACAGAACAAGTTACAAACAGGCAAAAGAAACTAAGGTGCTGGAGATAATTGAAGTTTTAGCTAATGATTTGTTAAATATTGCTAATACCGGTAATATGAAAAACTTAATTTCTTTTTCAAAAAAACTAATCGAAAACGTTAAACAGTTTAATATTGAAAATATCGACAAACAATTAAACATTTTAGACAAAGCCTTTAAAGTTTTTTTCAATTCTACTAAATAAATAAAATGTTTAAAAAGCAATTTAACAACATACTAAAGTATATATGAAATTATATTACCTTAAATACAAACTTGTTTTACTTATAATCATTTTATTGATAAAGGCTACAGTTATTTATGGCAATATAATTGACATTCCGGAAACACCGCAAATAAAAGACAGTTCATCACTATTAATTTTATTAAAAGATACTACTCTGTCTCCAATTGAAAAGACTACTTTAGCATACAAATTGTCATTATTGTACGAAAAATATTTACCTCAAAAAGCAATATTTTTTGACTCTTTATGCCTTAAGTTATCTAAAAAAAGTAACAATAAGTTATACTATAATCTTTCCATTAATAAGTTAATCACAAACTTAATAAAGATACATGAATATAAAAAGGCAGCATTTTTTTTAAAAGAGAAAGGGAAAATCATATCAGACAGCAGTGAGTTTCAAAAAGCTGAATACTACTACCAGCTCGCAGAAAATTACCGCAAATGGGGCAAATATAAAGAGTCGATAAAATACTATAAATTGTCAAGAAAATATTTTGAAGCAATTGGGGTTAAAGCCGGTATAGCCAAGACATTATATGGAGAAGCCAAAGCCTGGTCGAGATTTAATGATTACTTTAGTGCAGTAGGATTACTACAACAAAGTATTTCTATATACCGGCAACTTGATGATACAACCGGCCTTGCTTCAGTTCATTTATTGATGGGTAAATTTATGCAAGACTGGAGAAAATGGGACAGGGCATTATATTTTTATAAAAGTGCCCTTACGATATTCAGAAAGGAAAATATGGTTGCAGAGCAGGCTGAAACAAGATTAAAAATCGGAAGTCTGCTAAACCAAAAAAAAGAATATCTCAAAGCATTAAAAGAATACAAAATTGCAACTACTTTATCTGGCAATAAATTTCCTAAGATTTATGCATTAGGATTAACAGGGTTAGGAAATACATTTTATCATTTAAAACAGTTTGATTCAGCAACAATATATCAGAAAAAAGCATTACCCCTTTTAAAGCAATGGGCAAAACCTGATGAAATAGCCGGGGCCTTGTTGAATTATGCAAATTTAGATTTGCAAAAGAACAATCTAAAGCAAGCTTTATCATATGCTGATAGCGCTCTGCAAATAGCAGAAAATGATAATGCAAGGATGTTACAAATGAAAATTTATAATTTGTTTTCAAAAATATACAAATCTCAGCATAAGTTCAGGTTAGCGTATGAATATCTTATACTTTCCAATAATTTAAGTAATGATATTTTTTCAGAAAAAAACAGGAAAACAATTAGTGATATGGAAGTCCGTTATGAAGCGGATCAAAAAGCAAAACAATACAATAAACTAAAAGAACGGGAAACACAAACCCAAATTAATCTTGCAACGGCTAGAAATGTAAAAAGATTATTATATGTAATTACTATTTTTGTATTTGTTATTTTTTTGGTAATAATATTCTTTATTCAATATGAAAATCGTTTAAATAAAAAGAATTACGGACTTGTTTATGCCAAAAACAAAGAAATAACAAAACAGCAGGAAAGATTAAAGGCGTTAAATCAGGAATTATTTAAAAGTCGTGAAAGTTTTAGAAGTATTGTAGAAAATGCTACCATAGGAATCTATCAAACGCATCCCAACGGGAAAATATTATTTGCAAACAACACACTAGTAAACATGCTGGGATACAACAATTTATTAGACTTACAAAACAATCTCAATCTCAATAAAGACAAAACAGAAAGAAAGGTATTTACAGATTTACTTGAAAAACAAGATATTATATCCGGAAGAGAAGACGTTTGGGAAAGAAAAGATAAGCAAATAATTTATGTTAATGAAAGTGCATGGATTATAAGAGATAAAAATGGAGATACTCTTTATTATGAAGGAATAGTTGAAGACATCACCCAAAGAAAAATTGCTGAAGAAAGGGTCTTAAAAACTCAGGAAAGGTTAAAACGTGTAAATCAAGAACTAAGAAAGCGAAATATAGAATTTCAGAAGGCAAAAACAGAAGCCGAAGAGGCTAATAAGGCAAAGACATTATTTCTGGCTAACATGAGTCATGAAATCAGAACACCATTGAATTCGATTATTGGTTTTACGCAACTTCTTTTGCCGCTTGCAACAACTCAGAAAGAAAAAGACTTTATTCACTCTATTCAGGTTAGCAGCAATAGTTTATTAATATTAATAAACGATATTTTAGACCTTTCAAAAATACATGCCGGAAAACTCGAATTAACATGGGAACCAATATATTTACCACAAATAATCAAAGAAATAAATCAAATTTTTTACCCTCAAATAGAAGTTAAAAACTTAAAGTTTGAAACATTTATCTCCCATGACGCAAATGATTTTTTCATTCTTGACGCTACCCGCTTACGACAAATACTATTTAATATTGTTGGAAATGCTATTAAATTCACAGAAAAAGGTTCTGTTTCATTAAAAATAAATGCTAAGCAGGAAAGAAATCAAAAAAACTTGACCCAACTGGAATTTATCATAACTGATACAGGGCCAGGAATTCCTATAAAAGACAGAGAAACAATATTTGATGCCTTTAAGCAATCAGGAAAAAACAAAAAAGGAACAGGACTAGGACTAAGTATAAGTAAGCGATTATGCGAACTAATGGGTGGTGAAATATCATTTAAAAGTATTATAGGAAGAGGCACATCATTCACTATCATATTTCATCATATAAAAAAATCAAATTCATCTTTTAACAGTAACAAAAATATTAAAGAAAATTATTTTAATCAAAATGAAAATAATGTTAGGAATAATTATTTTGAAAATATACCATTGTCACTTAAAGAAGAAATTCGCAAACAATTTAAAGAGGACTTTGACAGAACTATACAAAATAATATGATGGATGAAATTATTAATTTTGGAAAGATTCTATTAGAATTTTCCAAAAAAAATAATATTTCTGAAATAGAAAAACTTGCTCAAGAAATTATATTGGCAGGAGAAAATTATGATATTGAAACTTTAAACAATTTATTAAATATTTTAAAAATATTATTTTAATCTATTTAAAAACGACTAACTATGATAGATAAAAAAAAGATCCTTATTGTTGATGATATACCAAAAAATATTCAAATTCTGGGAAATCTACTTTCAGGAATAAATTTTCAGATTGCTTATGCGCAATCAGGCGAACAAGCACTGGAAGTTATAAAACATCAGGATTTTGATTTAATATTACTGGATATTATGATGCCCGGTATTAATGGTTTTGAAGTTTGTAAAAAATTAAAAAATAATAAAAAAACCAAAGAAATACCTATTATATTTTTAACTGCTAAAGCTGATATGGAAAGTATTATAAAAGGTTTTGAAGCGGGCGGACAAGATTATATTACGAAACCTTTTAATTCGGCCGAATTAATAGCAAGGGTTAACACACACTTACTGATAAGAGAACAAAAACAAACTTTGACGGAACTAAATCAGAATTTAGAAAGTAAAGTAAAAGAGAGAACCCGTCAACTAGAAGAAGCGTATAAAAGGTTAAATAATCTGGAAAAAGCAAAAACAGACTTCCTTGCAATTATTAGTCATGAGTTACGAACACCAGTTAACGGCTTAATTGGCCTTACTAGTCTTTTTGAGCAAACAGATTTAACTTCCGAACAAAAAGAATATCTGGAGTATCTTAATGAAGTTTCTGATAGGTTAAAAAGATTTTCTGAAATAGCATTGTTAATAACACAATTAAAAGTTAAAAAGAATAAAACTGATTTACTGCCCACAGCAGTAAAATATATGGTAGAGTCAGTAGTAGAGGATTTTGAAGAAAAATCTAAAAATGAGAAATTAAAAATTGAACTTCATAATGTCTCAGATAATGTTATGATAAAAGCTGCTTCAGATTTAATAAGTCAGGCTATAAATCTAATATTGAGTAATTGTGAAAAATTCGGTAAGCATGAAAGCCCAATTGAATTAACTGTAAAAGCGAGTGAAGAAAATGTTAAAATTTCATGTATAGATGACGGCCCCGGATTTAAAAAAGACGCCCTTGACTCAATTTTTGAATTATTTGCCAATGGTGACCTTTCCCATTATGAAGGAGCAGGATTATCACTGGCAGCGGTAAAATTAATTATGGAAATGCATGAAGGTGATTTAAAAGTAGAAAACAGAAAAAACAAAAACGGAGCATGTGTAACAATGATATTTCCAAGAATAAAAAATATCAAAATACAAGACCATTAATTTTTTTATTATTTTGAAATAAGTCAAAATTCTTATATTTGGCACCCAAACTAATTTTTTTTAATTCTTTAAAATATAAAATAGATTATGAAATTACTAGAAGGAAAAGTTGCTTTAATAACTGGAGCTTCAAGAGGAATAGGTAAAGGCATTGCATTGAAATTTGCTTCTGAAGGAGCTAAAATCGCCTTTAGCGATTTGAACAGAGATGAGAATATGGAAACTACAGAGAAAGAACTATCAGATTATGGAATATATGCTAAAGGATATTCTTCTAATGCGGCCTCATTAGCAGATAGTGAAAAATTAATTGAAGACGTAGTTAAGGATTTTGGAAGAATCGATATTTTAGTTAATAATGCCGGCATTACCAGAGATAACCTTTTGTTGAGAATGACAGAGCAAGATTGGGATGCTGTTTTAACGGTCAACCTAAAGTCAGTTTTTAATTTGACAAAATCTGTTCAACGAATAATGATTAAACAAAAAGAAGGCTCAATTATCAATATGAGTTCTGTAGTAGGAGTAAATGGAAATGCCGGCCAGTCCAACTATTCGGCATCTAAAGCGGGAATAATTGGATTCACTAAATCAATTGCCCAGGAATTAGGCTCAAGAAATATTCGCTGTAATGCAATAGCCCCCGGCTTTATTGAAACAGAAATGACTCATAAATTACCTGAGGATGTCCGTAAAGCATGGATAAAAACAATTCCATTACGCCGGGCAGGAACTACAGAAGATGTAGCAAATGTTTCATTGTTTCTGGCTAGCGAACTATCATCATACGTATCCGGACAGGTGATAAATGTATGTGGAGGTATGAGTACTTAATTTTCCTTATCCATACATTTTCCAAACCATTTTTTTATATAGTGGTTTAATTTATTGAATTCCAAACATTCAAAATGTTCTTTATTTTATCAAAACTTTTAGGTTATCTTTTCCATCCCATTTTTTGGATAATTATTGCTCTGTTAGCAGCCTTGATTAAGAGAAAATGGAGAAAAAAATCTTTAATATTAGCCTTTATATTAGCAATTTTCTTTTCAAATTCATTTTTTGTAACTAAAATTGTTAGTACATGGGCAATTACTCCCCGGCCTTTAAAAGGACATTTTGATGTTGGAATAGTACTTGGAGGAAGTACCGTTACCTATAATAAAAAGTACGACAGAGTTGTTTACAGAGGCGAAATTGACCGATTATTACAAGCTGTATTACTTTATAAAAAAGGCGATATCAAAAAGATATTAATTACGGGAGGATCTGCAAATATAATGTACAAAAGTGTTAAGGAAGCGCATCTCCTTAATAACCTTTTAATTAATTTAGGAATTCCGCATAATGATATTTTTATTGACACTCTTGCACAGAATACTCATCAAAATGCATATTATTCAAAGCAAATTTTGAAAAAGTATCCCCAATTTAATAAATTATTACTTATAACTTCCGAATTACATATGCGACGGGCACTGGGTTGCTTTAAAAGAGAAGGATTAAAGGTAACCCCATATCCTACCAACTTAATTAATAGTAACAACCCGTTAAATTTTGAATATTTATTTATTCCAAATGCCTCTAACTTTTTAATTTGGGATGGGTTTACACATGAAGTAATTGGTTATTTAACATACAAAATAGTAGGCTATATATAGAAATAAAAAAAATTTAAAGAAAAAATATGTCTGAATTTATTTATATACTAATATTAATAATTGTAATTTTTGATTTTATTTTCGAGAGAGGACTCGATTATCTGAATATAAAACACCTTCACCCTACTCTACCTAAGACTTTAAAAGGAATCTATGACCAGGAATCATACAAGAAATCCCAGCAATATATCAAAGAAAACCACATTCTTTCGCTATATTCATCATCAGCGATATTTTTAGCAGTCTTATTATTACTAATTTTCAAGGGATTTGGAGAACTGGATATTTGGGTAGGTAATATTACAAGTAACAGCTATTTACAAACTTTACTATTTTATGGAATATTAGGTCTTGGAATGGAAATTTTAAGCTTACCATTTCAAATATATGATACCTTTATTATTGAAGAACGTTATGGTTTTAATAAAACAACCACAAAAACCTTTGTTTTTGATAAAATAAAAGGACTATTTATAACCGCTATTATTGGAGGTGGAATATTATTATTTCTGCAATGGGCATTTTTAGAGGGTGGTACTTTATTCTGGATTATAAGTTTGGTAGGCATTAGTATTATTGTCTTATTTTTTACAATATTCTATACCTCTTTAATTTTACCGTTATTTAACAAGCTAAAACCTTTGGAAGAAGGGGAACTTAAAGATGCGATAGAGTCGTTTGCAAAAAAATCAGGATTTTCTTTATCCAGGATATATATAATTGATGGCTCTAAAAGAAGCACAAAAGCAAATGCGTTTTTCAGCGGATTGGGGCCTCGTAAAACAATTATTTTGTATGACACCCTTATGGAACAGTTAAATCCCCAAGAAATTGTTGCCGTTCTTGCTCATGAAATAGGTCACTACAAAAAGAAACATATCTACAAGGGGTTATTACTTTCTTTAGTGCAAATAACAATTATGATTTTAATTTTATGGTGGACATTGTCTAACCCTGAATTTGCAATGGCATTGGGAGGCACAAAGTCATCATTTCCCTTGGCATTATTGGCTTTTGCACTACTTTATTCTCCTATATCATTTATCTTGGGTTTAATTATGAATGTTTTTTCAAGAAAACACGAGTATGAGGCCGATGCCTTTGCAGGGAGTTTTGGCTTAGCTGAAAATTTAATTCAGGCTTTAATAAAGCTGTCGGTAAAAAGTTTAAGCAACTTAGATCCTCACCCGTTATATGTTTTCTTTCACTATTCACACCCCACGTTATTACAGCGTAAAGAACAGTTAAAAAACTAAACTAATATGATGCCTTTGAAAACGAAAGAAAAGTAAGGATTGTTTTAATCAAAATTTTAAAGTCAGTCCATGGCCCGGCAATCATAGCATATTGATTATCGAGTGCTATTCTCTCTTCAGGATTATGGATATCACCGGCTTTAATTTGCCATAATCCTGTTATTCCTGCCGGGGCAAGAAAACGGTATGCCCACTCATCAGTAGTTAATTTTTCTGCTTCATACAAAGGCAAAGGCCTGTTTCCAACTACAGACATATCTCCCTTTAATACATTATAAAATTGCGGTAATTCGTCAAAATGATAACGACGAATAATTTTACCAACATATGTAATTCTAGGGTCATTTTTTGCTTTAAAGAAAACCTGTTCCATCAGGCGATTCTTTTTAATACGCAGATAATTATTTTCGCATATTTCTACACCATCAATATATAACATAGGAGAACAAGGCTTTCCTAATTTCTTACATTCAGGGCATTCTTCATTCTCAAAAATATCAGAATATTTTTTAAAGTTTTTTAAATATGCATTCAATGAGGCTAACTTTTCCTTATACTTTTCAGCATCAACATACATTGTTCGGAATTTATAAAACGTAAAGATGTTATAGCCTGTACCAACTCTTGGCTGGGAAAAGATAATAGGTCCTTTGCTTTCCAGTTTTATTGCAATAGCTATAATAAATATCACGGGAGAGAAAAAAATGAGAGCAAATATTGAAAAAAGAATATCAAAAAGTCGTTTTCCATATCCAATCTTAAACTGTTCAAAACCTTCTTCCTTATTATGTAATTCTTTATCAATCAATACTTACCTGTATATATTTTCAAATTTTTTATAAAATAATTGTAGAAAATCCATTCTTAAACAGAATTTCACTATGTGAAGATACGAACATACGAATTTGATCAATAGAAACTGAATAGGTTATACCGTAATTTATCATCTTTTTATTGTTAATAACCATTTTACCATGAAATATATCTTTATTACTATACTTTACATGATCACTCAATAAAGGTTCTAAAAATAAAATATCTGAAACTGAGGCAGAACGTGCCATTCCTATCCAAACTAAATAAGGTGGTTCAGATATTTCCTTTAAAACAGGCGCACCACTAATACCCTGGTTAAAAAGAGCATCAGCAAGAAAAAAATTCTGCTTTTTATTCTTTGGTTTACTTGCAAATCCATGAGTTAACATTTTTTGTCCATTAGGGTATCCCAAAATAAATAATTTATCTCCCCACTGGAGATTTGTTATAGTTCCGCTTTTAAAATTTAAGGGTACTGGTTTTATACTATTTTCGGATAAATCCATCTTAATAAATGCAATGTCATTTTTTGCATCTTTAAAAAGAACATTTACATCTCCGCTCTCTCTCCCGGCTATATAATTTTTTTGTTTTATTTTAATTGAAACTCCACTTAACCGTTTATCAGGTCCCGGAAAAAAAGTAATAATTGTGTCAGGGAAAGAGACAACATGAGAACACGTTAAAAAACCAGCTTTTTCACCATCGTTATATATTGCTATTGCAGTTCCTAAAACTGAATTATTTGTAATGGAATGCTTCACAGCAAATTTTTTAATGGAACTGTCAGTAATTAATTTTTTTTCAAGATTATTATTTTCATTAAAAACATACGTATCATAAAAGGCTATTACATTTAATTTATAAACAGAAGAGGCAACTTCAGCAAAGGCTTTTTGAAATACTTGATGCTTATCAACAAGGGGTTTTATATCTTCAGAAGATTTCTTAGAAACTTTATCCAGACTTGCATTACAAGATGTTATTAAAACAAGAAATAAAACAGTAATAAACCAAATATATAATCTTCTAAACATCATACAAATTAAATTAAGGAGCAATTTTGGAATTAAGCATTGTTAATTAAAATTGATAATTTTAATATAATTAACTTTAAATTCTCTACAATAATAGCAAAAAAAACTTTTAAGAATATAAAATTTGTACTTTTGTAAAATATTAGAATTCATTATTTAACAATTTATTATGAAAGTAGGAAAAAACAAGGTTGTTACTATGACTTATACCTTACGTTACAACGATGAAAACGGAGAAATTATTCAACAGGTAGATGAAAAAAGGCCTTTTGTTCAACTTTTTGGCGCTGGAGCATTACTTCCTGCCTTTGAGCAAAATCTTGAAGGATTAGAAAAAGGAGATACTTTTAGTTTTCAGTTAAGTGCACAAGAGGGATATGGAGATCCTTCAGAAGAAGCAATTTTAGAACTTGAAAAGAAAATTTTTGAGATTGACGGAAAAGTTGATCCTGAAATGGTTGCTGAAGGTAAAAATATTACAATGCAAGATCAAAATGGAAATCCTATAGATGGAAAAGTAGTAGCTGTTAAAGAAAATAGCGTTATTATGGACTTTAATCATCCTTTAGCAGGAGAAAACTTGAATTTTTCAGGAACTATTTTAGATGTTCGTGATGCAACAGATGAAGAAATTTCACATGGTCATACTCATGGTCCTGAAGGTCATCAACATTAAAATTTTATTTACCCAAAAGAAATACAGCAGGTCTTTTATTTAGATCTGCTGTTTTTTTTGCCCATTTTCTAATAGGAAGACAAATTATTTCTTCTTGCGGCAAAGTGAGATCTAAGGCTACACATAATTGAGTAGATGGATTTAGGTTTTTAATTATTGATTGTAATAGTTTGTTGTTTCTAAATGGAGTTTCTATAAAAACCTGAGTAACATTATTTTTTAATACATTTACTTCTAATTGCTTTAACTTGTGTGATAATGAACTAATTTCTTTAGGTAAATATCCATTAAAACAAAACTGTTGCCCATTAAATCCTGAAGCCATTAATGCAATAATAATTGAGTTGGGACCCACTAAAGGAATTACTTTAATTTTTTTTAACTGAGCCTGCTGGACAACCATAGAACCGGGGTCAGCAATAGCGGGTGTTCCGGCTTCCGAAATAACACCAACTGATTTTCCACTCTCCAGAATTTTAATTGCTTTAGTTATTTCGTCAAAACCCGAATGCTTATTTATTTCAAAAAACAACATATCATCAATGGATATGGGATGACCACAGGCTTTCAAAAACCTTCTGGCAGTTCGTATATTTTCAACAATAAAAACAGTAAGCTGTTTTATTTTCATAATATTGTATTCGGGTATAACTTTATGTATTGTTTCATAACTACCCAGTGTGGTGGGAATTAAATAAAGATCACCTTTTTTCATATTTCAAATTATTAATAAATAACAGCTTAACAAAAAATATAAGCATAAAAATCTAAATCCAAGGTAGCTTGTCGAGGTCAACATTACCGCCAGATAATATTACACCAACATTCATTCCTTTAATATTTATTTTATTTTCCAAAATTGCAGCTAATGGCACGGCAGCAGAGGGTTCAATAACAATTTTCATTCTTTCATAAATTAATCTCATTGCTTTAATAATGCCATTTTCTGAAACCGTAACAATGCCGGAAACATGATTTTTTATTATAGGGAACGTTAATTTTCCCAATGATGTCAATAATCCATCAGCAATAGAATTAGGATTTAAACTAGGAATAAATTTTCCGGAATAAAATGATTTAAATGCATCATCAGCTTGAGCAGGCTCACAACCAATTACTTTAGTTGCCGGAGAAAACCTGTTTACCGCCAAAGCCGTTCCACTTAATAAACCACCACCTCCTACAGGGCATAAAATAATATCAAGATTTGGATATCTTTCCAGTAATTCCATTGCTGCTGTTCCCTGTCCTTCAATAACCTTATCATTATCATATGGATGAATCTCAACCGCATTTGTTTTCAGTAAAATATTTTTTAATGTTGATTCTCTGGCATCCAGAGTAGGCTTACAAAAAGTAATATCTCCACCGTAACCCAATACCGCATCTATTTTAACCTGAGGAGCATTTTCAGGCATAACAATGTATGCCGGAATACCTCTAAGTCCTGCCGCACGAGCAAGTGCCTGAGCATGATTTCCTGATGAGTGCGTCGCCACACCATTTTTAGCTTCATACGATGTTAATGAAAATATAGCATTTACAGCACCTCTTGATTTAAAAGAACCTGCCTTTTGAAAATTTTCACATTTAAAAAACAATTCGCTATTAAACAAATTATCAAAATAATGAGAAGTTAAAACAGGGGTTCTATTAATAAAGGGCTTTATTCGGGTTAATGCTTTAACAAAGTCCG
>WGGC01000112.1 GCA_015491905.1 Bacteroidales bacterium
ATATCAAATTGTATTACAAGTATCAAACAAAACTAAATCATTTGGGACTCCTAACTCGACACATAGTAATTATGCCTTCAAAATACGAGAAAGAACTCCTAAATATGCCCCTCTCTCGTCCTCGTTTGCAACGAGGACGGGTTTTCATTAAACATTTGTAATGTCCTATACAAAAAAATAAAATTTGTTGCATATCCGAAGACAGTTACATCATATCAAACGAAAATTATAGACCAAAAACTCTATTATATTAATAACAATCCTGTTCAGGTAATGATTGTTGAGAGTCCTGAGAAATACATTTTTAGTTCTGCAAAAGATTATTGCAAAGTAAATGGTTTGATTGAAATTGAGTTATTGCATTGAAAATGCACAGAAAAACACATCCTCGTTGCAAACGAGGATGAAAGCAGGGTCTACTAACTCGATACATAGTAATTATGCCTTCAAAATACGAGAAAGAACTCCTAAATATGCAGATTTTTTTTAATGAATAACTTTTTATTTTTTATAAATGATTGACTGAAAATTATAATTAAAACATATTTTATAACGTTTGAGGTATTATTTTTTTTCATTTATTTGCATTTAAATAAAGAAAACCCAGTTCTTACTCTCTTATTTAAAACTTATAATTTTCAGGAGATAAAACTGTTTTCGAAATAATTAATTTTCATATTAAAATTAATTGGACACATGTTAAAAAATAAAAAAACCAATAATAAAATCAGGGTTATAGCTTTGTTAACCCTGATTTTAATATCCTTTGCAGAACAATCATTTTCCCAAACCAAATGGAATTTTCAGGTTTCCTCAGGATATGCAATTTCTCAAGGGTGGACTCAAGGATATAATATAGATTTCAGTATTAACCGCAAAATATGGAATGTTATTTCCGTAGGTTTTTATTATGATGTAACGGAGGTAAACAATTTCATACCAGAGATTAGTCAGTCACCTGGTGAACCGGGATCTGGATATTATTCAAATGCCAATTATTTCATCTCTCCTGACTTGAATAAGTATATTTTATCACTTCCTGCTTCTGAGGCTTTTATGTTTGAACAGTCATTGTACAATTTTATGAGTTTTGGTTTAAAAACCAATTTTGACTTCAAAATAGCCAAAAATTTCAAACTTGGATTTTATGTGGGGACGGGAATAACAAAACGAATTATTTCCGATTTTTTCCTGTCTGAAATTTCTTCACTAGATAATAAGATTATTGATTATGTACCGGGTATCCAATATGTTTATGCTACAGAATTATCTTTCCGCTACGGACTAAAACTAACATATGATATTTCAAAAAAAATCAACTTTCTTATATAGACAGGTCATAACACTTCTAAATTCAAAAAACATCCGTAATCAGCAACTACTTATGATAAGGCAAATATAGGTGTAAGTTATAAATTTTAAAGTTTTTATAGAAGTACATAAATCAACAAAGAATTATTAAAATTGAAAAAATGAAAAAAAGATTTACAAAAACAGTAGGTTTAATTTTATTAGCCTTAATTACTTTACCTGTTTTTGGGCAGGAAAATGGAAACAAATTTAATCTTCGATTAGGAATTGGATATTCTATTTTAGGAACGGGAGATATTTTGACTTTAAATTATGAAAATGAACTTAACTATAGTCTTAATCAATATTTCACGACTTCGTTTTCATTGAATTTAGGAAAAAGTAATCAAGACATTTATAAAGCAACATCTTTTATTCAAAGCAATTTGAACATATTTATTTCACCATTTAAGAATAACAAAAGAAATGATTTCAGAATAGGTACAGGTCTAACTTATTATAAAGTTTCAGATGCGTATAGAGAATCTTCGCATTATGAAAATGGAAAGTTTGTCAGGAATAATTATGAATTAAATAATAGAATATCTTTTGGTTACAATATAATTATTGAGGACTCTTATTTTATTACTAAAAATCTGTCAATAGGTTTGAAACTTTTCACACAACCTTATTTTAATGGTGATATTAACACGGGAATATTAATTAAGGCAGGGGTTAGATTATAAAAAAAGAGCTGACAAAAGCTATAAGTTATGGTTGGTAAAAGATGAAAAAGAAGATTAGTTTTCAAAAACACAAACCGGGAAAATACGAAGTGAAACATCATAAAAAACCGCTATGCTTCATAGCCTATGAGGCAATTTTAATTCCATAAACGGACATTATTCTTGAATTATTTATTAAATTTTTAAAAACTATTAATATGAAGTATTTATTGAAAACCGGAATTATTTTATTTTTGTTTAGCATTATTTTCACCTCCTGTATAAAGGAAAAGAAAACAATTGTTGTTGAGAAACCTCAAAATTATCTTTCTTACGATGGAAAGGTATATGAAATGTCTCAGTGTTATTTTTATAATGTACCAGATACTGTTGTGAATAGCAATCAGGATTCGGTTTATTATTGGGGAGTAATTTTGTTTTCTCCCGGGATAACAGTAACCATAGGTAATAGTGGGGCAATTGAAACGATGTCAGGAACCGGATCGGGGATTTCATTGAATTTAGTATCTTCAAAATTTCCAAATTCATTTG
This sequence comes from Bacteroidales bacterium, assembly GCA_015491905.1. Classification (GTDB taxonomy): domain Bacteria; phylum Bacteroidota; class Bacteroidia; order Bacteroidales; family F082; genus Sulfidibacterium. Next base: position 2,568 of record WGGC01000112.1, read on the forward strand.
TTCCCGGTAATTATGTTATAGAAAACAGCCCTTCCATGATTGACATGCCGGAGACAATTAGCAGTAGTACAGGTTTTTTTGATTATGACATTGATGCTGATGTAGGAGCTGTTATGGATTTTATTAATGGTGAAGTAACAGTTTCAGGTGCTGGTTCTGTAATAGAATTAAAACTACTGATAGAAGATGAAAACGGAAATGTTTTGAAGGGATATTATAAAGGAGGGTTTGAACATATAATTCCCAATTTTAATAAAAAATCCATGCTTCTTGAAAAGAATAATATTTTAAAAGTACTAAAATAGTACAGTTGCAGAATTGGGGCAGGGATTGTAACGGCAGCTGCCGGTGACGAAAGGCGATGTGCCGCCTGCCGGAGGGTGCGACAAAGGAGCGCTCCGGAGGCAGTTGCGGCATACGGCTTTTGTTGCCGGCACTATAGTGAAAAGCCCGGTAAGGTTAGCGTAGGCTTTGAGCGTGGAAACCGTGCCCCCATAAAAAAATAAATTAAAAACCTAATCTTCGGCTTCAAATTCAGAAGTGAAATAAAACCGAATATCCGGGTATTTATCTTGCGCCATTTGCAAAGAAAAAGGTGAATCGGCAAGAAATACCTCACGCCCTTCCTTATCGAGGGCAATCTGACTGCTTTTACGCGCCCTGAAATCTTCAAGTTGGGGTTTGTTATCACTTGTAAACCAGGCCGTTTTATGAAGGGTAATATGTTCATACCTGCATTTTGCATTATATTCATGCTCCAAACGATATTGAATAACTTCAAACTGCAGCGCCCCTACTGTACCAATAATTTTACGGCCGGTATGTTTTCCTGTAAAAAGCTGTGCCACACCTTCATCCATTAGCTGATCAATGCCCTTAGCCAGTTGTTTCGCCCGCATTGGGTCGTCGTTAACAACATACCGAAACAGCTCCGGAGAAAAGCTGGGAATGCCTTTAAAATGTAGTATTTCTCCTTCGGTGAGAGTATCGCCAATTTTAAAATTGCCGGTATCGTGCAGGCCAACAATATCACCCGGAAAGGCTTCTTCCACAATAGATTTTTTTTGTGCCATAAAGGCGGTAGGACTGGCAAACTTCAGCTTTCTGTTGAGCCGGACATGATAATAAAGAGTGTTACGTTTAAAAGTACCTGAAACAATTCGAACAAAGGCTAACCTGTCGCGATGATTAGGGTCCATGTTGGCATGGATTTTGAAAATAAAACCTGTAAAAGCAGGTTCTTCAGGTTTTACAAAACGCACATCACTTTCGCGGCCGGTGGGCGGCGGGGCAATTTTCACGAAGACATCAAGAAGCTCTTTTACACCAAAAGTATTAAGGGCGCTGCCAAAAAAAACCGGAGCTATATTACCTGAGAGGTATTCATCTATCTTAAATTCAGGATACACACCTTGTGCCAACTCTACTTCTTCGCGTAGTGTTTCTGCTGCCGTATCCAATAATTCATCTAATTGTGGAACAGAAAGGTCTGTAAACTGAATTCCCTTTTCAATAACTTGTGAAGATGGTTTAAAAAGATGCAGGGCCCTGTGATACAAGTTATAAACCCCTTTAAAACTACTGCCCATTCCTACAGGCCAGCTCAATGGCGTTACTTTAAGATGAAGTTTTTGCTCTATCTCGTCTAATAGTTCAAAAGCATCTTTTCCGGGGCGGTCGAGTTTGTTAATAAAAACCATAATGGGGGTTTTACGCATGCGGCATACTTTTACAAGTTTTTCCGTTTGCGGCTCTACCCCTTTTGCCACATCAATAACTACGATAACACTGTCGACGGCGGTTAATGTCCTGAAAGTATCCTCGGCAAAATCCTGATGACCGGGAGTGTCGAGGATGTTTATTTTATAACCTTCATATTCAAATCCCATAACAGAAGTGGCAACAGAGATTCCGCGCTGCCTCTCTATTTCCATCCAGTCGGAAGTTGCCGTTTTTTTTATTTTATTTGACTTTACTGCACCTGCAACCTGAATGGCACCACCAAAAAGTAAGAGTTTTTCTGTTAAGGTAGTTTTCCCGGCATCCGGATGACTTACAATGGCAAATGTTCTTCGCCGGGCAATTTCTTTTTTATTAACCATGGAGTGTGAAAATTGAGGTGCAAAAGTAAAAAAAATCTTGTTATTAAAGATAAAGGTATGTTCCGGTGATTTTATATGTTTATCTGGTGAATAGTATATATTTATACAAATAAACCGTAATACATTTTGTAAATATACCCCTGCTTTTATGTGTTATTAAGTCCTTTTTTAATTTTATTATACAGATCATTATAAATTTTAATAATTGTAGAAAACGAATTTTGTATTTTAGCCGCGCTGTTGGCAACAGATTTTTAAAATTATCAAGTCAACAGCACAGGCAATTGTGAAATTGAGATGAAAGTTTATTTTAAAAAAGCTATAAAAAGAAGCAGGGGACAAGATGTTTAACAAACGCAGTATATTTTTATTTTCAGGATTATTTTTCCTGTTAATTTTCCGTGGATATTCACAAACTCTAAATGGAAACGGTCATTTACAAGGTGAGCGTTATTTATACACCATGAACAAACAGGTAATACAGTTTGTGAGAAGGTTTAATATGGAAGAGGCCCCCAACGGAAAACCACTTTCGCCCAACGACAGCAGATATCACAACAATAAACTAAGAAGGAAAATTTTACCGTATTTATTTGATTTGCAAAACCCCCGCACATCAGGGCCGCTACAGAAGTATTTTATAGAAGATGTAACAAACCCTAAACATCCTGTTTATTTAAACTTTTTGGACAAAAACTGGTATGCTGAAGTTTCAGTAACTTTTTTAAACGATGGTAAAAAAGTAAATTTGATTCTTTTTCTTACTGTTGAAAAGGCCGGACTAGGTTCCAAATGGATAATCAGCAATGTTTATGATCCGCAGTTGCAGTTACTTTTTCCAAAAGAAACCAAATCAGGAAAGATGAAGTATTTTCTTCATCCTCAAAGCCATGAAATAGACTTTATGAATCTTAATAAAGCACTTAATGATCCGCAACATATAGAATATTATGCGTCTACAAATTATCATCCGGATTATTTAACTTTGTTCTTTTATTTAATGAAAAAAGGCAAATTACATTTTGAACAAATAAACTCGGTAAAATTTTATTTTTTACAGATACCCCATTGGTATTTTGAGTTAAAATATTTTAATCGTGCCAGTACAAATTCAGGATGGCTTATTTCTAATTTAAAATATTTAAACAAAGCAGAAAAAGCACGTCTTATTAAATTTTTCAGATCATGCTCAACAAAATAGGAGTTTTATTTTTTATACTGATAGTTTCATTTTTACCGGCACAAGCCGGAAAAAAGAAAGTGAAATTAACACAAAAAGAAATAAAAGCTTATGAAAATCAATGCCGGCAGATGATAAGCTATCTTGAAGGGACAGTTAATTTTCTTGGAAATCCGGAAAACCCATCCTCTGAAAAACAAATCATAATTAATAACAGCTTTTTAAAAATTTTTAAAAATGATAAAGTTCAGGTAGAAGACGATCTGGACGGAAACCGGAAAATACCATTATATAAAGACGTTCAAGCCTATTTAAAAGACATTGTATTTTTTTATAAAACGGTTCATTTTAACTTTAAAATTAAACAGATAACCCATTCTGTAACCTCCAACGGGAACATTTATTTTAAAGTAAAGTTTATAAGAAACCTTAAGGGTATTACTATTTCCAATGATACAGTGGAAAATAATCAGGTACGTTTTGCCGAAATCAATCTTAACCCGGTAAATAATGATCTTAAAATAGCCTCTATTTATACACATATCCCCAATATAAAAGAACAGCTTGAGTATTGGTGGAATAATTTATCCCGTGGCTGGAAGAATTACTTTGGGAAATCAATTTTAGTTTACGATACTCTGCCTTTAAACCATATTAGTTATTTTAACGATACAAGTATTGTTATTGAAACCCCTTACAAGGTAATTGACACTATGGATATAGTCGTTGATTCAGCTTCATATACTACAACAACATCTGTCGACACGGTTATGGATTGGAAACAGGATACTTTATATACAGAAACCAATTTGATTTATCAGGTTTTAAAGTACCTTATTAAAACCAGGTATATTAATATTTCTGAAAATCTGGATATATTCAACCTGAATCCTGTAAGTGAATTATCTAATCTTTATAATTTAAATATTTCCAATACACTGATAGATAATTTAACTCCATTACAAAGTTTAAACAAGTTGGAATATTTGAACATCAGCGGGACACCCGTCAGCGATTTGAGTCCGTTACGCTATTTGATTAGCATTAAAGAACTGGAAGCGGCATATACTCAAATAAAAAGCACAGAGGTAATAGGGTATTTATCACGTTTGGAGATCCTTAACATTTCTCATACACCAATAGACACATTACAAAATATAAACAGACTTAACAACTTGCAATCTCTTAACCTCAGCAGTAATAACATTTATACTGCCGATTCCATTTCAGGTTTAAAACAACTGGTTAACTTAAATTTAGCAAATTGTCCAATTAAAAACATTCGGGCATTAGCGAAATTAAGTAATTTACAGAATTTGAACCTTGACAGTACCCTGATAAAAAACCTTAATCCTCTTAGCAATTTAAAAAACCTGACAGTATTAAGAATTAATAATACAAAGGTAACTTCATTAAAACCTTTGATGCATTTAACTAATTTAAGGTACATATACTGTAACAAAACAGGTGTAACCGGCAAAATTGCAGCTGATTTTTCCAAAGAAAACCCAAATTGTCAGGTAATATACAATTCAGGTAAACTGGAAGCATGGTGGGAAGGATTACCATCTTCGTGGAAAAAGATTTTTTCATCTTACATTTCATCACCAGGAAAAGAGATTACAATTGAAAGCTTACATCGATTACTACAAATTGACAGTTTGGATTTATCAGGAAGGAAATATCTCTATTCTATTAAACCGCTGTCAATTTTGTCGCAGGTGAAATATTTAAATTTATCCGGAACAAGTATTTCAGATTTAAAACCTCTGAAATCCTTAGGCAATTTACGCTATCTTAATCTGGAGAACACACATGTAAGCACATTGAAACCATTACAAAGTTTAAAGAGCCTTAAAGAAATTAATATTGAGCATACAATGGTAAGCAGTCTGCTTCCATTATTTGGCAATAAACATTTAAAAGTTATATATGCCGATAATTCCAAAGTATCTTTTACCGATGTAGAAAAGCTTAAAAAGTATCTTCCGGAATGTTTAGTAATATACCAGACTTCCAAACTTACAAAATGGTGGAAACAATTGCCCGGTAACTGGAAAATGTTTTTTAAAAAGACAGAGGGAGCACTAAGACTACCATCGGCAACAGGTCTTCAAAAACTGGTAAATAAAAAAGAGCTTGTTATTTCCGGCATTTCAACTCCTCTAAACCTGGAAGTCCTCACTGCCTTTAAACAATTACGTATTTTGAAAATAAACAATATAAGGATAAGTCATGCCTCAGCATTAACAAGATTACATTCCCTAAAAACATTAAGTATTACCAATAGTCCGTTTTCAGAAACCGGCATTTTCTCACAAATGAAACAACTGGTAAAATTAAGTCTTGAAAACACAAGTGTTTTAAATTTAACACCATTACAAAATTTATATCATCTTAAAGATCTGAACCTTTCGGGAACCCGTGTAAAGTCGTTAAAGCCCATACAATATTTACGGAAGTTAAAAAAGTTAGCTATTAATAATACATACATCCGGTCGTTAAAATATATTGGAAGATTACCGGATTTGGAAGTATTGCGTTGCGACCATACATTGATAAGAGCAAAGCATATAGAAGAATTTAAAAAGCGCCACCCAAAAACAGAAGTAATTTATTATTAAAAATTATTCATCAATAATCCCCATTTCTTTCATCAGGAAAGTTGCATTAAGATTTTGAGAAATACCATCTTTTAACCGATAGTCGAAAACCATTTGATTATCTTTAATTTCAACCTCAAACCTTTTGTTAACAATATTTTCAGGAAAATCATTTTTTAAATCACCTAATGCCAGATCGTGAGTTGCAATTAAACCGGAAGCACCAAGTTTAATTAACTTTTTCAATAAATTTTTAGAACCGTATTGTTTATCTTTTGAGTTTGTTCCACGCAGCACTTCATCAAGAATAACAAATAACTTTTCTCCTTTTTCCAGTCGATGAATAATTTCTTGCAGGCGACTTAGTTCTGCAAAAAAATAAGATGCCCCTTCCTGCAACGAGTCGCTGGTTTTTATACCTGTAAAAAGCTGGACAGGCGTAAAAATAAACTCATCTGCCAGCACGGGAGAGCCGGTCATAGCTAACAGTAAATTTACTCCTACAGTCCTCAAATACGTGCTTTTTCCCGCCATATTAGCACCGGTAATAATTTGAAATTGTTGCCAGCCAAGGACCTCCACAGGGTTTCCCACACATTTTTTATTTATAAGAAAAGGATGACATAAGTTTTTCCCTTTAAGTTGAAAGCTATCATATGCTATTTGCGGAAATATGGCGTTTGGATAGTTAAAGGCAAACCCGGCAATGGAAGATAATTCATCAATAGATGATAAGGCATTAATCCAGCTTTCCACTTCCTTTCCATATTTTATGTGCCATTTTTCCATTCTTATTACCTGAATAAGATCCCAAAGAAAAAAAGCATTTAAAGTTAAACCCACAATCATATTAAGCCTATAGTCAAAGGCTTTTGAAATAGCAGCAAGATGTTTAAAGGCTGTGTAAGCAGAATTTTTTTTACCTGTTAATATATTTTTTAGCTTTTTCAGTAATTCCGAGTTAAAAGAAACTAATTCTATTTGATGAAAAAGCTTTGCATATTGTGATGTACTGTCGGCTTGCTTTCCAAGAAGGGAATATCTAATATTCAACTTTTTGTGATTGGCTCCAAGAATAAGCATAGGCAATGCAAAAAAATAAATCAACCAAACAAAATTTAATATCCCGGCGATGACCAAAGTCAAAACCGATAAACCAAGAACTGAATTAATAAATATTAAAATTTTAAATAACAACCTGTTGAAAGTTTTTTCCTGAAGTTCGGGGTTTGAGAAAAAAGTGTTAATATTTAAATTTTGCTTAATATCTTTTTTTCCTGTTGCCTGAAATTCCTGACGCCATATAATTTTTTCTTTCAATTCTGAAATGGCTTGCTGACGTTGTTTTAAAATTTCTTTATGCTGTAAAGGGTTCCGGAAAGTATCGATAAGTTTTTTTTGCCCTTGTTTTGTAGCACTCCTGTCAAATAGTTGAAATAGCGACTTATTCCCAAAGACATCCAAATCATCAACAAAAGGATGATTTAATTTTTTACTGAAAGAGACAACATCTGTATCAGAAAATATTCCGTTTAATAACTCTAATTCTTTTTCGTTAATTGCAAGTAACAAATCGTTCCATTCCTTTTTTTTATATAGTCGTGTGTGTCGTATTACAAGCAGTATAAACATAAACGTACCGGCAATAGCAATAGCTATCAATAAATCTATATTTTTTCCGGCAGTAAGATAAATACCTAAAATAGTGAGCAGGAAAACTATAATTCTAAACGTAGAAGCAACACCTATTTTTTTCTTTAAAGACAAAAATTTTTGCTTCAATTCATTAATTCTATTTCTATAAAATAAACTCGATTGGTTTTCTTTTTCCATTCATTAAAATTTTAGAAAACAAAATAACAACTTATTTCAATTACTTTAAAAATGCCATTTCAATAAAATCGATTGTTATAAAAATAAAAAAGGTATAAGGCCACAAAACAGAAACATTTTTTTGTACTTTGGTCGGGAAAAATCCCCTTTAAAGAAGTGTAAACAAAAAGAACCATATTTAAAAAAACATTTAACATTTCCTTAATTAATTTAAAATCATGAAAAAAACAGTTTATCTCTTAACACTTGCTTTTTTATTGACAGGTTTGTCGTTAAAAGCACATGAGGGTATGTGGATACCTATGCTTTTAAAGCAAAATTTTGCAGCTATGCAAAAAATGGGGTTAAAATTAACTCCGGAACAAATTTATAGTATTAACCATGGCAGCATAAAAGATGCTGTAGCAGGATTGTCCAACAGTCCTAATCCGCAGGGCTTTTTTTGCACTTCGGAAATTGTTTCTGATAAAGGCCTTTTATTTACAAATCATCATTGTGGTTATGATGCTATTCAAAAACACAGCACTGTTGATCATGATTATTTAAAAGATGGTTTTTGGGCAATGAGCCAATCAGAAGAATTGCCTAACAAAGGACTTACAGCCTCCGTTTTGGTTCGTATGGCCGATGTTACTGATAGCATAGTACCTTTTTTAAGTGATACACTTTCAGAAGCCCAACGTTTGGAAAAAGCAAATAAAATTATTGTACGTTTAAAAAAGGAAAATTCAGATAAAGGGAAATATAATGTAGTTATCAAACCTTTCTTTGCCGGAAACAAATATTACATGTTGGTATATATTGTATATAAAGATGTACGACTGGTAGGAGCGCCCCCCTCAAGTATTGGAAAATTTGGTGGTGATACCGATAACTGGATGTGGCCACGACATACCGGTGATTTTTCTATTTTCAGAATATACACAGCTCCCGACGGGAGTCCTGCAACATACTCCAAAAACAATATTCCTTTAAAACCTAAATATCACTTACCCATTTCATTAAAAGGAGTAAAAAAGGATAGTTTCACAATGGTATGGGGTTTCCCCGGACGCACAACACGTTACATGACAGCCCCTGAACTGGAATTTAGAATGGAATATTACTATCCTCCATTGATAACTGCTTTTGGAAAAAAACTGGAAATTTGGAAAGAACATATGGATAAAAACCCAAAGGTTAAAATTCAGTATTCATCTAATTATGCTATGATTGCCAATAGTTGGAAATATTTTGTAGGGCAGAAACGAGGTGTTAAAATACACAATGTAATAGCAGAAAAAAAAGCTTTTGATAAGCGATTTGAAAAATGGGTAAATGAAAATCCGGTAAGAAAAGAAAAATACGGAGAAGTATTACCTGACATCAGAAAGGCAATAAAAGCAGATTCAAAATCTGTAGAACCACTTATATATGCAAGTATTACAGGTGTTTCCGGAGCACAGATTATTGGTATGGCACAAAAATTTTCCGGATTAAAAGGAATGTTGCAGCAATATAAAAAAGCCAAAGGCAAAGCAGAAAAAGAACGTAAATATAAACTGGTGAAAAGAACAGCAGATGCGTTAATAAAAAATCTGACAAAATTTTACAAAGATTATAATATGCCTACAGATAAAGATGTGTTTGCGGCCATGACTAAGATGTATTATCAAAAAGTTCCTGATTCGTTGCATCCTGAGTATTTAGATAAACTGGTGAAAAAATATCATGATAATTTCAATCAGATTGCCAATTATGTTTATGATAAATCAGTATTTTCAACAGAAGCAAAAGCAAAGGCCTTTTTAGAGCATCCCGACTTAAAAAAATTGGATAAAGATCCTGCACTGATTCTTGCCAATGAATATATGGCAAAATTAATGTCAGTAAGTGGCGGACTTAAAAAAGAAGGTGACCTAATGGCAAAAGCAAAAAGGTTATTTATGGAAGGAATAATGCAAATGGAACCTAATAAACAGTTTTATCCTAATGCAAATTCCACCTTACGTTATTCATATGGAAAAGTAGAAGGATATTACCCTCGTGATGCTGTACATTATTTAGATCAAACTCATCTATATGGTGTAATGCAGAAACACGCGCAATATCCAAATAACCCCGAATTTATTGTTCCAAAAAAATTACGTGAATTATACATTACTAAAAATTACGGTCAATACGGCCAGAATGGATTTATGGATGTAGATTTCTTATCAACTAATGATATCACAGGAGGAAATTCCGGAAGTCCTGTAATCAATGGTAACGGGGAGTTAATAGGCCTGGCATTTGATGGAAACTGGGAAGCTATGAGTAGCGATATTCAATATTTACCTAAATTACAACGTACTATTATTGTAGATATACGTTATGTTTTATTTATTATCGATAAATATGCCGGAGACCATCGTCTTATAAATGAACTGACTTTACATAAAAGGAAGCCTGTACTTGTAAATTAATTATTTCACACTAAAAAAGAAACCTGTCTTTCAAATAAATGAAAGATAGGTTTCTTTATAATATCTGATTTTTTAATAATAAAATTATCACCTGGTAAAATTAATCATTCTTAAAAACCCTTAAATAAAAATAAAAAAGTAATTATCTCAATTACTGTATAAATTAAATATGTAGTTTTGTTTATGCGATAAAGAGAAACAAAAACTAAAAAAACTATTTATGTTATCAGAACCAAATTTGAACCTGTGGACATTTGTAATTTTTACCATTAGTGTCGTAGTTATTGCCGTAGGTATGCTTTTACTCTCCTATTTTTTGGGAGAAAAGGAAAAGCATAAAACCACCGGAGAACCTTATGAAGGAGGTATTCCTCCAACAGGATCTGCCCGTCTCAGATTTTCTTCCAGTTTTTATCTCATTGCCATGTTTTTTGTCATTTTTGATCTGGATGCGGCTTTTATAATGATCTGGGCTGTTTCGTTCCGTGAAATTGGTGTTGCGGGATATATTGGGATTTCTATTTTTATTGGCATTCTGCTGATTTTGTTTTTATATGAGTTAAGTACCGGCGCATTAGACTTTGGCCCTAACGGAAAAAAAATCCTACGATATAAAAACAAGTTTGAAAAAGAGAATAAAAAATAATTATAAAATCAAGAAATTATGTTTGATTTTGGAATTAGAATATAAAAGTAAAAAGTATGGAATATACACTTCACAATGCAAATGAAAAACCATTGGAGCCGAAACATGAAATAACGGATAATCCTTTATACAAATCAGTACTGTTTGGTAAACTGGATGAGATGATTGCCTGGGGCAGAAAAAATTCAATTTGGCCCTTTGGTTTTGGATTATCATGTTGTTTTGTAGAAATGGCTACTGCATTAACCAGCAGATATGATATTGCAAGATTTGGTGGAGAAGTTATTCGTAGTAGTCCACGTGAAGCTGATTTAATGATTGTGGCAGGAACCATGTTTTTAAAGATGGCACCAGTAATTAAAAGATTACACGAACAACTGCTGGCGCCAAAATGGGTTATCTCTATGGGGTCTTGTGCCAATTCAGGTGGGATGTATGATATTTACAGTGTAGTTCAGGGAGTAGACAAAATTTTACCGGTAGATGTATATGTTCCGGGCTGTCCGCCACGACCAGATGCTTTTCTGGAAGGCTTATTGCTGTTAAGAGAATCTATAGGCAAAGAAAAGCGACCCTTGAGTTGGGTTGTAGGCCCACAGGGAATTCAAAAACCTGAAAAAACCAGCAACAGGGATAAAAAGCAAGAGGAACGAATGAAAATGGAAAATCTTCGTCCCATGGATGAAATGTAATTTCTTCAGGAATTTTAATGATTTTTAAAACTGACTATAAAAAATGACTGATAAAAACAAGAAATTAAGTGGGGAAATAAAAACCAGATTTGGAGATTCCTTTCTAATATATGAAGAAGTTACAAAGGAAGGTATGGTCAATTTTTGGGTGCATAGAAAAGATATAACAGATATATTAGTTTTTTTGAAAAAAAAAATTAGTCAGCCTTTCACCATGTTATATGATCTCACTTGTATTGATGAAAGAGAAAAAAGTCACAGGCTCAATCAACCTTCAACAGATTTTACCATTGTTTATTGCTTAACTTCTTTTGATAGAAATGAAGATGTCAGAATAAAAGTTCCTCTGAAAAGTTCAGATCTCTCCATGCCAAGTATTACCTCTATATGGAACTCTGCTAATTGGTATGAAAGGGAAGTTTACGATATGTTTGGAGTAGATTTTCAAGGACACCCCCGATTATCAAGAATTCTGATGCCTCAATCCTGGCAAGGACATCCTTTAAGAAAAGAACATTATACACGTGCCACAGAAAAAGAGCCTTTTGTCCTCACAGATCAAATGAGGAAAATAGAAGAAGCGAACCTTAAATTTAAACCTGAAGAGTATGGGTTTACAAGGAAAAGTGAGGATAGCGACTTTATGTTTTTAAATCTTGGCCCTCAGCACCCTGGTACTCATGGGTTATTGAGATTAGTCCTTCAACTTCACGGTGAAGACATTGTAAATGTTGTTCCCGAAATAGGATTTCACCATAGGGGAGCAGAGAAAATGGGAGAAAGGCAATCATGGCACACCTTTATTCCATATACCGACAGGGTAGACTATTTAGGTGGCGTGATGAACAACCTTGCTTACCTGCTTTCTGTTGAAAAGCTTGCCGGGATACAAGTTCCGGAACGTGCACAAGTAATCCGGATTATGATGAGTGAATTATTTCGAATTGCCAGTCATTTGGTATGGCTGGGAACGTTTGCTCAGGATTTGGGTCAGTTATCTCCTGTATTTTATACGTTTAATGACAGAGAACGTATTTTCGATATAGTTTCCGCTATTACCGGTGCCCGAATGCATCCGGCCTGGTTTAGAATCGGCGGAGTAGCTCATGATCTTCCAAAAGGATGGAACCAGGCTATTCAAAATTTTGTATCATATATGCCCAGGAGGCTGAAAGAATTTGAAAATATGATCCTAAAAAACAGGATTATTAAAGCACGTACAGTAGGAATAGGAGTTTTCACCAAAGAAGAAGCCATAGATTGGGGAATCACAGGGCCAGGATTAAGGGCAACAGGTTTTGAATGGGATTATAGAAAAAAAAGACCTTATTCCGGTATTGAACAGTTTGAATTTGATATCCCTACAGGAAAAAATGGAGATAGTTATGACAGGTCGTTAATACGTATTGAAGAAATGCGTCAAAGCCTTCGGATTATACAACAGTGTATTAACAATATGCCGGCAGGGGATTATAAATCAGATCATCCACTGGCTATTCCTCCAAGAAAAGAAAAAACACTGCAGGATATAGAAACTTTAATTACACATTTTGTAGGTGTTTCATGGGGGCCTGTAATTCCATCCGGTGAAGCAATGGTTCCCATCGAAGCTACTAAAGGAAGTAATGCTTATTATTTGGTTAGTGATGGAGGTACTTCATCATATCGTAGTAGAATACGAACTCCTTCATTTGCACATATGCAAATGCTCCCTCTTATTAGTAGAGGATATACAATTCCGGACTTATTGGCAATTCTGGGAGCTATGGATTTTGTACTAGCAGATATTGACAGATAATTATTTATGAATTGAAAAATGAATCATCAATGTTGACAGAAGAAGAATTGAATGAAATTAGAGAAGAGGTGAAAATGTACCCAATACCATCAGCAGCTTGCATCAGTGCATTAAAAATTGTTCAGGAGCATAGAAAATGGGTTTCTGATGATGCCATAAAAGATATAGCAGAAGAGTTGGGAATGTCAAATGAAGAAGTAGATGGGGTAGCAACATTTTATAGCAGAATATACAGAAAGCCGGTAGGCGACAATGTAATTCTAATATGTGATGGAATTAGTTGTATGATTATGGGTTATGAGTCTATATACGAACAGGTAAAAGAAAAACTGGGAATTGGCTTTGGAGAAACAACGGCAGATAATCGTTTTACGTTATTACCCATTTCATGTTTAGGTGATTGTGATCATGCCCCTTCTATGATGGTAAATAATGACCATTATAATGAACTGACCAAAGAAAAAGTTATGGATATTCTAAGTAAATACAAATAAAGATGGAAAAGCCGCTAACAGAATATATAACTCCGGGATCTCCGCCACTTTCGCTAAATGAATATAGAAAAGCCGGAGGCTATAAAGGTGTGGACAAAGCACTTAAAACCATGGCTCCTGCTGAGGTAACAGAAATGATAAAGACCTCTAATTTGATGGGTAGAGGAGGTGCCGGCTTTCTAACCGGTTTGAAATGGAGTTTTGTTCCTATGGATGAGAAAGATAAACCTAAATATCTGATTTGTAATGCTGATGAAATGGAGCCCGGGACATTTAAAGACCGGTATCTACTTGAAGGGAATCCACATCAGCTAATTGCCGGAATGATTGTGGCCGCCTATGCTATTCAGGCAGAAACCGCTTATATTTTTCTTAGATGGGCATATAAAAAAGCTGAAAAAACTATACAAAAGGCAATTTCAGAAGCATATAAAGCTGGTTATCTGGGAAAAAACATTTTGAATACCGGCTTTAATCTGGATATTCATTTACACACAAGTGCGGGAAGATATATCTGTGGAGAAGAATCGGCATTAACTAATTCACTGGAAGGAAAACGGGCGATACCTCGGGCAAAACCCCCGTTTCCGGCTATCAGTGGTTTGTTTGGCAGACCTACGGTGGTGAATAATGTAGAAACACTTTCCTGGATAGCTCATATTACCAATAAGGGAACGGAATGGTTTAAAAACCTGAGTATTTCCGGTACCGGAGGAACAAAATTATATGGTGTCAGTGGCAGGGTAAAAAATCCGGGCCTATGGGAATTACCACTAGGAACAACCATTAGGGAAATATTGGATGTGCATGCAGGAGGAATGGCTGAAGGATATAAATTTAGAGGATTACTACCCGGAGGTGCTTCAACAGATTTTTTGATAGAAGATCATCTGGATGTACAAATGGATTTTAAAACTGTGGCTGCTGTAGGAAGTCGCATGGGTACAGGAACCATGATTATTCTTGATGATAAAACTTGTCCTGTAGCTTTTGTACGTAATCTTGAAAATTTCTTTGCGCTGGAAAGTTGTGGTTGGTGTACTCCTTGCCGGGAAGGATTACCATGGATAGAAAAAATTCTTGGTGCTATTGAAGAAGGTCGTGGAAAAATGGAATATTTAGATACTTTGAAATTCCAGACAAAATATCTGGCCCCCGGTCATACTTTTTGTGCCCATGCACCCGGCGCCGCAGAACCACTGCAAAGTGGATTAAAATATTTTTATGACGATTTTGTCCGACATATTAACGAACATAAATGTCCCTGGAGATAAAATATATGGTAACAATTAAAATAAACGGAAAAGATTATTCTGTAGAGAAGGGAAAAAGTCTGCTAGACGTGTCTTTGGCTCTAGGTTTTGACATTCCTCATTTTTGTTTTCATCCTGCACTAGGGTCTGTTGGTGCTTGCAGGATGTGTGCCGTAAAAAAATACAGAGATGCCGATGATCAAAAAGGTAGAATAGTAATGTCTTGCATGGAACCTGTAGCGGATGGACTGATTATATCCACAGAAGATGAAGAAGTAAAAACTTTTCGGGCTGCAGTAACAGAAGGATTAATGACCAATCACCCGCATGACTGCCCTGTTTGCGATGAAGGTGGAGAATGCCATTTACAAGATATGACGGTTATGACCGGACATAATTACAGAAAATTTGATTTTAAAAAGAGAACCCATAAGAACCAATATCTGGGCCCATTTGTTTTACACGAAATGAACAGATGTATTCAGTGTTACCGATGTGTACGATTTTATAGAGACTATGCCGGAGGAAAAGACCTGAATGTTTTTGGTTCACACAATCATGTATATTTTGGACGCTTTGAAGACGGAACGCTGGAAAGTGAATTTAGCGGAAACCTTGTTGAAGTTTGTCCTACAGGCGTTTTTACCGATAAAACAGCCCACAAACATTTTACACGTAAATGGGATTTATCCAATGCTCCTTCTATATGTACTCATTGCAGCCTTGGTTGTAATACTATTGCCGGTGAACGCTATGACTCTCTGCGAAGAATTAGGAACAGGTATAACCAGGAGGTAAATGGTTATTTTTTGTGTGATCGCGGACGATTCGGTTATGAATTTGTAAATAATGAAAAACGTTTGAAACAGGCATTTATTAGGCAAAAAAATAATGTTTTAACACCACTGGCAGAAAAAGAAATCGTTGATAAAATAAAAAAGCAACTTTATAATTCAAATAAGATAGTAGGCATTGGGTCACCCAGAGCCTCTCTGGAAGCTAATTATTCATTGCTTTCTCTAACAGGAACCGACAACTTTTTCCATGGAATTTCCGAAAAAGAATTTCAACTTACTAAAATGGCTCTTAAATACCAGCAGCATAGTGGTGTACGGATTCCTACCATGAAGCAAATGGAAAATGCTGATGTTACATTTATATTAGGAGAAGATTTAGTAAATACCGCACCACGAATGGCATTGGCTATTAGACAATCGGCCAGGAACATCCTCAACGAAGACGCCGGCATCAGAAGAATTCCTGAATGGGAAGATCAGGCAGTAAGAGACCTGGGGCAATTATCATCAAGTCATATTTACATTGCAAGTCCTGTTAAAGACTATTTAGACGATATTGCAAAAAAATCTTTTAAAGGTTCTTATTCCGACATAACTGCTCTGGCAGCAGTAATTGCAAAGTTAATTGATAAGGAGGCCCCGGAACCACCCAAACACACCAAAGCCATTAAGGAGTTGGCGCGGGAAATGGCAGATGCATTGAAGCATGCTAAAAACCCTTTGATAGTTTCTGGAATTTCAAGTGGAGATACTGCCCTTTTGCAAGCTACATTTAATATATCAACCGCACTGCTAAAAAGTAAAGTTAACCCTATGCTCGGAATAGCCTTGCACGAAAGTAACAGTATGGGACTGGCTTTGCTTCCGGGAGAATCATTACAAAAAGCATCCTACACAGCTAAAAATGAAAATATTGACACACTAATTATTCTGGAAAATGATTTATATCGTAGAGACGATAGCATTTTAATTGATGAATTAATTCAAAAAAGCAATAATGTTATAGTTATAGATACTCTGGAAAATAAAACAACACAAAAAGCTGATCTTCTTCTTCCTGCTTCTGCATTTTCCGAATCTACAGGAACTCTGGTAAGTAATGAAGGCCGCGCTCAACGATTTTATAAAGCTGTTTTTAATAAAAATGAAGCTGTAAGAGATAGTTGGCGATGGATAAATGAATTAAAGAAAATACATAATAATAAATTTAAAGGGTGGGATAACATCGATTCCTTATTTTATTCTTTAACAGATGATATCCCTGTTTTCTCAAACTTAAAAGGAAAATTTCCTGATGCCGGGTTTAGAGTCCTTGACAGGAAAATTCCCAGACAAAGCATCCGCTTTAGCGGAAGAACATCAATGTATGCTAACCTGTCAGTTAGTGAAAAAAAATTACCGCAAGATCCTGATTCTCCGTTTGCATATAGTATGGAAGGGTTCCAGGAAAACCCACCATCATCTCTGGTACCATTTTATTGGTCGCCAGGATGGAACTCCGTTCAGGCATTATATAAATATGTAGATAAAGCTAACGGCCCCCTAAAAGGTGGAAATCCCGGTGTACTTTTTCTTGACTCTTTATCATCAGAACAAGCCAAATACTTCAATATTACCAGTAATGAACCGGGTATAACAGGAAAAGATGAATTAGTAATTTTTCCTGTTTACCAGATTTTTGGTAGTGAAGAATTAAGTTCTGAAGCTTCAGGTGTATCTGAAAGAATTAAAAAACCTTTCTTACTGTTAAACTCTGATGATATAACAAAAATAAAAGCTTCAGCAGGAGATATTGCAGATCTGGAAATAAACAATACTATAATCAGTATTGAGATAGTTATGGATAATAACCTAAAGCCAGGAGTAGCGGGAGTTTCTGTTCAACTGCCTGGAATGCCGTATTTAGCATTGCCAGCAAGGGGTAAAGTACATATTAATTAAAACAGATTTATTATGCATACAGCACTTTTAATAGGAGGGGTAATAATTTTGGTAATTAGCATTGCAGCAGGACTAATATGGGTGGAACGCAGGCTTTTATCTTTCTGGCAGGATCGGCTGGGGCCCAACAGAGTTGGGCCATTGGGCGCAGGGCAGGTAATGGCAGATATGATTAAAATGTTTTTTAAACAAGACTGGATACCTCCTTTTTCCGACAAGCCGGTATTTGTTATGGCTCCTGCAATTGTAATGATTACTACCTTCCTTAGTTTTGCATTTATTCCTTTCGGACCCAATTTTGTTGTATTCGATTCCAATTACGGCTTGTTATTCTTTTTGGGATTTTCCTCCCTAGGAGTATACAGCATTGTACTTGGAGGCTGGGCTTCCAATAATAAATATTCTTTAATTGGAGCTATGAGAGCTTCTGCTCAAATGTTAACATATGAGGTTTTTATGGGTATTTCATTAATGGGAGTGGTGATGATGGCCGATAGTTTTAGTTTTAGTGCAATAGTAGAAGCCCAAAAACAACAAGGATGGTGGTTTTTTATTCCCCAATTTTTTGGTTTTTTAGTTTTTTTTATTGCCGGCATTGCTGAAACACACCGTTTGCCATTTGATCTTCCTGAAGCCGATGGAGAATTAGTAGCCGGTTATCATACGGAGTATTCGGGAATGAAATTTGGAATGTTTTTCGTAGGTGAATACATGGGAATTACTTTAATATCAGCGATTATTTCTACTTTATTTTTTGGTGGATGGTTGGGGCCTTCATTTTTCCCACCAATAATTTGGTTGC
>WGGC01000113.1 GCA_015491905.1 Bacteroidales bacterium
CACCTCTTTTAATCAAATTAAAGGAAGAAATATGACCGGGTATTTTCATAATAATGCTTTGTATAAGATAAAAGTAAATGGAAATGCACAGTCACTTTATTGGGTTCGAAATGATAGCCATAAATTAATAGGTATCAATAAAGCAGATGCCGGTTATATGGTTATAAATATTAAAAACAATAAAATTATAACTATTCGTTATTTTGATCAGCCGGAAGAAACTCTTTTTCCTGTTGAAAAGTTAACCCCATCAATGGAAAAACTTCAGGGATTCTCATGGAAAGAGAAGTTAAGGCCTAAATCCAGAAAAGATATATTTCTAAATTAAAATACAGAAATTTTCAAATAACGACGTGGGTTTTTTCTAATATCTTTAACAAGCTTTTTCAGTTGTATAAGTGAATTATTAAGTTCCAGATATAAACTGTCATTATTCATTAGTGACCCCACCGTTCCTTTTCCACTATTTACTTTCTGTAATGTTAAATTAATTTGTTTAATGGTTTTATTACTATTTGCAATAGTTTCTTTTAAATTAGCCTGAGAAAGTGAATTAGTGATTTTTTTCAGATTGGTAATAACATCTTGAATATCACCTCTGCTATTTTTTAAGGAAACTGAAAAGGTATCGATATTAGTAACAATCCCGGATATTTTCTTATTATTAGTTTTCAACATATCATCAAGAGTTGCTGTGGTGCTGTTTAAGTGTTTAAACATCGCTTGTAAATCAGACAAAGAAGACTTAAGGGTGTTCTTGCCATTTCTTCCCAGGGCATCATTGATAGAGCTAATAAGACTGTCAGCGTTGGATAAAATTTGTTCTGCCCGGGCTTTCATGGGTGCTAAAGCTGAGTTTACCTGTTCTTTTAATGTTACCTCTGTAAGCCCAATTAATGTATCTCCTGATTTTGCCATTTGCTTTGATTTTCCCAATTCAATTTCAACAGATTTATCCCCCAATAGAGAAGAATTTATAATTTTCGCTTTACTGTCAATGGGAATTGGGAAATATTTATTTATGATTACCTGAACCAGAATGTCCCCTGAATAATTTTTTGTAAAGGAAATAGAGTGAACCTGGCCAATCTGCATCCCATGAAGTGTTACCGGATTTGCATCCAATAATCCTGCTACATTATGATATCTGGCATAAAATACCCTTTGATGCTTTAAAAAGTCCTTTCCTTTTAAAAAATTAAAACCCCAGATAAAAATAACAATAGCGACAAGAAATGTTGCTCCTATGTATATAGTTGTAGATTTTTTCACGTTAAATAAGATTTACATTATTTACAAAAATACAAAAATTAAAGTTTATATTTTCCTAACCTTGTATTATATTTATATGAATCTGGATAAAAAGATTTATTTTTTTTGAATAAGCATCTTCTTTGCTGAAGATAAACTAATGCGTCGGCCTTTATATAGTGCAACAACAAAGGCATCCTTATATCCTGATTTTCTTAATTTTTTCTGATGAAGATAGGCTGCATGTGACGATGAAAAATGTCCGGAGATGTATTTATAATAATTCCCATTTTTATAAAATGAAATACTTTTTATACCCGGAAATTTTTTTGTTAAATTTTTTATTGGATTACGCGAAAGATAAAATTGAACAGTATAGTAAGGCTTATTTAATATTCCTTTTGATAAGCCGGTTTTTGTTTTGGAGGGAATTGTTTTTATAATTTGATTTTCTTTTTCAAAATTTTGTTTAAACCTTTTAAAGGCACGATATATGGCAGAGGCAAGATATATTTGCCCTTTCGATGATTTTAAAAAAGCTTCTTCTTTGGGGTTAGAAAGAAACCCCAGCTCTACAAGGACGCTTGGCATTGCTGTTTGCCATAAAACTAAAAAACCGGCCTGATATACTCCTCTTGCTTTTCTGCCGGCACGTACTTTCATTTCTTTTTCAATGTTATGAGCTAATAATAAACTTTGTCCCAGATATAGATTTTGAAATAAGGACATGTTAATATAAGATTGTGGAGAGTCTAATTTAAAATTACCATATTTGGATTTTGAACTGCTTCCCTCAAAAAGGATGGCACTGTTTTCTTTTTCTGCAACCGATAGGTTTTCTGCCGTTTTATGAAGTCCTATTACATAAGATTCGGCTCCATAAGGTCTTGTACTAGGGTTTGAGTTACAATGAATTGATATAAATACATCTGCATGGTTTTCATTGGCAATTTCTGCCCGTCGATAAAGAGGAATAAAACGGTCTGTTTTGCGAGTATAGATTACTCTTACATCCTTCATATTCTGACTGATATATTTCCCCAGCTTTAAAGCAACAGCCAATGCAATATCTTTTTCACGAGAATGTTTTCCTGATGCTCCGGGGTCTTTCCCACCATGTCCGGCATCAATAACTATAGTGGTTATTTTTGCACCTTTTTGTGCATTCACTGCCTGTGGGAATAAAAAAACAACCATTAAAATAAAAATAACAGAAAGTCCTTTAAATTTTAAAAAGCTATATTTAAATAATGAAACTATATTTGCAAACAATAACATCGATATTCAGATTATTAACAAATATAACTGCAAAATCTTGTTCCAAAAAGGTTTTAAGACGAAATTATTAACATTTGTATGGTTATTAAATACAATAACCGTTTTGGGAATGCCTTTTGATATAGGCAATACAACTTTTATTGCAGATACTTTGTCAAAAAAAGACTCTATTTCCATTGATTCGGTTTCCTTAAAAAATGATACTGCTAATTCTATTAACCTGGAATACAAATTAAAACGGCACGCGGAAGATTCTATTGTACAGAACTTAAAAAATAAAATGGTTTACCTTTATGGAAAAGCCGAGATAAATTATGGTAATATCAACTTAAAAGCAGCTTATATCTCAATAAACTTTAATAACAAAACTGTTTTTGCAAAAGGAATAAAAGACTCAACTGGAAAAGAAATTGGCATTCCTGTTTTTAAACAGGGTAATGAAACCTTTAAGGCAAAAACGCTTAGGTACGATTTTATAACAAAAAAGGGAATTATTAAAGATGTTGTTACCAAACAAGGGGAAGGGTATTTGCAAGGTAATAAGGTAAAAAGAATGAATGACAACAGTATCAACATAAAAAATGGTTTTTATACTACTTGTCCTCTTCCTAATCCTGATTATGAATTTAAATTTACTAAAGCAAGAGTTATTCCCAACAAACTGATTGTAACAGGCCCGGTTTATATGGAAATAGAAGGAATCCCCCTGCCAATGGCATTACCCTTTGGCATTTTTCCTAACAATCCAAAGCGGAAATCAGGTTTAATACTGCCGTCTTATGGAGAGTCTGCCAACAGAGGGTTTTACTTTCAGGGCCTTGGTTACTTTTGGTATATAAATGATTATTTTACTTTTAAAATAACAGGTGATTTATATACAGGAGGAAGCTGGCAGGTTTCGCCGGTAATATCTTACAGAAAAAGATATAAATACAGCGGAAACCTTTCGTTGGGATTTGCCCGAAATGTAATTAGCACTAAAGGCGCTCCTGATTACTCCAGCAGTCGCGACTTTCGAATTGCATGGAGTCATAGCCAAGATGCGAAAGCGAGGCCAAACAGTACTTTCTCTGCAAACGTAAACATTATAAGTAGTAATTATGTTAAATATAATATAGTAAATGTTAATGATTATTTATCCAATCAGTTTAATTCCAGCGTAGCTTATCAAAGGAGTTGGGATGGAAAATATTTTCTTACTGTCAACGCAAGTCAAAGTCAAAATACGTTAAGCCATCAGGTGCAGGTTACCCTACCGCAAATATCCTTTTCTGTTAATCGTTTTTATCCTTTCAGAAAGAAAAATTCAACCAGGAAATCTGTTTTGAGCGATTTAAGTATTTCCTATAATATGAATTTACAAAATACTATTAACGCTACCGACTCAACATTTTTTCAACCTGAAACATTTTTACATCATATGCAAAACGGGGTTATTCATAATATACCTATAACTCTTCCTCTTAAGGTTTTAAAATATTTTACCCTCTCCACTTCTGTTAAAATAACTGATCGTATGTATGGAAAAAGTTTGAGGCAAAGGTGGGTAAACGATTCCATTATAATAAACGGAGTAAAATATTACTCATATGCTAAAACTGATACAATATCAGGGTTTAATAACCTTTTTGATTACAGTGTCAGTACTTCACTTTCCACAAAACTTTATGGTATGTTGAAGTTTAAAAAGGGCCCCGTACGTGCAATTCGTCATGTTATTACACCAAGTATTGGTTTTTCATATACCCCTGATTTTGGTAACAGTAGTTGGGGATACACAGGAAGGTATGTGGATTCTACCGGACGAGTAGTTACCTATTCTAAATATCAAGGTTTTGTTTTTGGTGCTCCGCCAATGAGAAAATCAGGAAGTATCAATTTTACTATTGCCAATAACCTGGAAATTAAAGTTCCTTCAAAAAAAGATACCATTACAGGATTAAAAAAGATACCATTAATAGAGAATTTTACTGTTTCCGGAAATTATAACCTGGCTGCAGACTCCATGGCCATGTCTGATATTTACCTCTCCGGACGTACAACACTAACAAAAGGTTT
Source organism: Bacteroidales bacterium (assembly GCA_015491905.1). GTDB lineage: Bacteria > Bacteroidota > Bacteroidia > Bacteroidales > F082 > Sulfidibacterium. The sequence goes on from WGGC01000113.1 coordinate 4,588, forward strand.
AACAATTCAATATTCGGGTATTTTGTCTCCTTACGCTGTTAATTCAAAGGGTGAGGCAATTAATAAATACCAATGGCAGGTTAACAGAAGGTTACTCCGTATGACTAACTCTACATGGAATGTGGGTTTTAATTTTAGTTTGAGTCAGAAAGATTTTGAAAAAAAGAAAAAAGAATCTAAGCCAAAAGCCGATTCAATTCCGGCTCAGAGTCAAATAAGTCAGCAACCTCAAAATTTTAACAGGTTAAATGAACAGGGAGGTAGGCCTGTTGACTGGAAAGTACCGTGGTCATTTAGTTTTAATTATAACTTTACCTATTCCAATGTTAGAAATTTCGTTAATCCAATATGGAGCTCTAAAAAAACACTGATTCAAACATTGGGTTTTAACGGACAGGTAAGTCTCACCCAAAACTGGAAGGTTAGCGTAATGTCAGGTTGGGATTTTACCAATAATCAGCTGTCATATACATCAGTGCAACTTAACAGAAATCTGCACTGCTGGGAGATGTCTTTTTCATGGATTCCTCTTGGACCAAGAAAAAGCTGGTTTTTTACTTTAAGGTTAAAAGCAGCATTATTAAAAGATCTGAAATTAACAAAACGTAAAGACTTCAGAGATTCTTACTAAGTTTTTTTATTCCGGGTAATTAAAAAAGTGAATTTGCGTTAATAGTATATCTATTTGTAATTTTTTTAATTTAGCTCCATTAAAAAACCATTTAAATAATTGACACATCTGAATATAAAGAAATATTTTCTAATACTATCAGGATTTTTACTGTTTTCACAGGGTTACAGCCAGCAAGCTCCTGTATTTACACAGTATAATAGTGCTTTAATGTACTTTAATGCAGGCAGGGCAGGGTTGGGAAAAGGAATCTGTGCCGATGCACTCATCAGGCAGCAGTGGGTAGGATTTAAAGATGCAAATGGTAATGCTGTTTCGCCGCAGGATTTTTTAATCACCATTGACTCTCCGGTGAAATGGATAAAAGGAGGTCTGGGAGCATCTATATTACAAGATAAAGCCGGGTTTGAATCTAATGTAGTACTGCAACTTGCTTATTCATACCATTTACATCTAAATAATGGAGTGATGGGAATTGGAGCCGGTATTAACCTTACCAATAGAAGTATTGATTTTTCAAAATTTATTCCTGTTCAAAGTAACGACCCCGCTCTTTTATCAGGAAAACCGGGAGATATGTTAATTGATGCCAACGTTGGTGTTTTTTACAAATCTAATAAAAGATATTATGCCGGATTTTCAGTTACCAATTTGTTTAAAAGCACCGGAAAAAACCTAAGTACTGCTGGACAAGCCATTCATTATCGTACTGACAGAACTTTTTATTTCATATCAGGATATGTCTTTTCCATTCCCGGAAAACCGGAATATCAAATAGAACCATCCTTATTAATACAATCTGATTTAAAATCCACACAATATAACTTAACAACTGTCGTTACTTACAAAAACAAGTTTTGGGGTGGCCTGCATTATCGCTTACAGGAATCGGTGGGTATAATGGTAGGAATAAAAATTAAGGATATAAAAATCGGATATTCTTATGATTTACCAACACTCCCTGTTGGTTTGGCAGGTAGCCATGAAATTAGTATTAGATATTGTTTTAAAATTAAAACGGAGAAAACAAATACAAAGTATAAAAACACTCGTTATTTGTAATAAATTATAAGAAAATAAAGATATTTGCATTTTAAATCAATACAAATTTAACATCTTACAATAATCATATAAACAATAAAAATTCGAAACGTTAGTTTGTAATATCAATCAGGCCAATGAAAAATCAAAATATTTACATGAAACGACACGGATTATTCTATATTTTCGCGCTGTTATTTCTGGCTAGTTGTAGTAATACAGGTACCGGAGAACTGGTGGGTACAAGAAAAAACTCAAGACCATTTTATCAACCTGACCCATATGGAATGGTTTTTATTCCACAAGGTAGTTTTACTATGGGTGTAGGGGGTGAAGAAAAAACATACAGCCATGTTACACAACCTAAAACAGTTTCTGTATCTGCTTTTTACATGGATCAAACTGAGATTACCAACGATGAATACCGTCAATTTGTAGACTGGGTAAGAGATTCTATTGCCAGAACTTTGTTAGGAAGTATTCGTCCTTCAGAATACTTAATTGAGCAAAATCCGAAAACCGGTGAGGTTTATGATCCTCCAAGACTAAACTGGAAGACAAAAATTGACTGGAACAGTAAAGATCAGGATGTTAGAGATGCTTTAGAATCATTATATCTTCCTGAAAAAGACCGTTATTTCCGCAGAAAAGAAATTGACTCCAGAAAATTAATGTACACATATTACTGGGTTGACCTTCAGGCTGCTGCCAGAGAAAGTACCAGAAAAAACCCCAGAAGCAGGTCTGCTTTTGTTCATAATGAAACCATTAATGTATATCCTGACACTCTTTGTTGGATTCAGGATTATGTTTATTCATTTAACGATCCGTTAACAGAAAAATATTTTTGGCACCCTGCTTATGATCATTATCCGGTGGTAGGGGTAACATGGAAACAGGCACGTGCTTTTTGTGTGTGGCGAACAGAACTTTTAAATAACGCATTGCGATCCAGAAAAGGAGGAGTAGAATTGTCCGAATTCCGTCTTCCTACAGAGGCAGAGTGGGAGTGGGCAGCACGAGGTGGAAACACTCTTAGTCCGTATCCCTGGGGAGGCCCGTCAACAAGAAACTCCAAAGGTTGCTTTCTTGCTAATTTTAAACCTTTAAGAGGAAATTATGTAGCCGATGGCGGACTTCGTACCGTTGTCGCCGGCCATTATCCTCCCAATGATTTTGATTTATATGATATGGCCGGAAATGTTGCAGAATGGACTATTAGCGCCTATGATCCTTCAGCGTATAATGTTACCTGGGATATGAATCCAAACTATACCTATAATGCTAAAGAAAGTGATCCGCCTGTAATGAAAAGAAAAGTAATTAAAGGTGGTTCGTGGAAGGATATTGCATACTACCTTAGGGTTACAACACGCGCATGGGAATATCAGGATACTGCAAAGTCATATATCGGATTCAGGACTATTCAACCTTATCTTGGAAGAAACAAAGGCGACAACCCCAGCCGTGCATCAAGGGTATACCATTAAAAATATCAAACTAAACACAAATATCTTAGAATTATGGGATTTTTCGATTTTAATAAAACAAGAGGTTATCGGAATTTTATGGCCAAAGTTTATGGGATTGGTGCTGCTATTGTTTTAGTGGGAGCACTATTTAAAATAAACCATTATACCGGTGCCGACTTAATGCTTGCCATTGGCTTGGGAACAGAAGCGCTTATTTTCCTGTTATCTGCTTTTGAAGATCCCCATGTAGAACCCGACTGGAGTCTGGTATATCCCGAACTTGCCGGAATGTATCATCCTGTAAAAGGAAAAGAAAGTCCGGAAAATAGAAAATCAGCTACTCAACAACTTGATGATATGCTTGAAAAAGCAAATATAGAACAAGAAACTATTGAAAGGCTTGGAAAAGGATTGGAAAAGCTTTCTGAAACTACCGGGCAAATTTCTAATGTTACTGAAGCTGCCCTTGCATCCGATGAATTTGCTGAAAAAATGAAGTCTGCTGCCGAAGCTGCCGGAACATTGGGTTCTTCAATGAAAAAAGATGCAGAAACAGCAGGCAGATATGCAGAAACAATGGATGTTGTTAATGAAAAGGCCAATAATTTAACTAATGCTTATGTGCAGGCAGCAGATACATTAAAAAATAATATGGATTCTACAGAAACTTTCGCTGGCACGGTAAAAGAAGCTACACAGTCTGCCAAGGAAATGGCTGACAGCTATAGAAAGTCATCTGAAATTTTATCCAAATCGGTTGAGGCACTTGATTTTACTGTTGTTGAAGGTGATGCTTATAATTCACAACTCCGGAAAATAGCTGAGAATATGGCTGCTCTTAACGCTATGTATGAAATTCAGCTGAAAGATTCCAATGCAATGATGGAAGACTCAGGGAAAATGAAAAGTACCTTAAATAATTTATATCAGCAACTTGAAAAATCTACAGAGTTAACAGGCGACTTTGCCGGTCAAATGAAAACACTTACAGAACGTATGGGTACATTGAATAAAGTATATGGAAATATGCTAACAGCGATGAACGTACAAGGATGAAATTAAATACCTTAAATTTAACTGAATAATAATATTTAAATGGCCGGATTTAAAGAAACACCAAGGCAAAAAATGATTTCTATGATGTATTTGGTACTTTATGCCCTTCTGGCATTAAATGTATCAAAACAGGTTTTAGATGCCTTTTTGGTGGTAAATGAAAGTATGGTTAGCACTAATGAAAGCCTCAGCACAAAAATTGCTGCTACATATAATCGGTTTGAAGAACAATATGCATTACAAAAAGAAAAAGTTGGCCCTTTTTGGGAAAAGGCACAAGAGGTAAAACAACAATCAGATGATTTGATTACATATCTTAATCACCTTAAATTAAAGTTGGTGGAAATTACCCAGCATAAAGATTCTGCAAAAGTGATACAACAGTATTATAGAGATACCCTGGTGCCTGCTCCTTATAACCCTGGAAAAATGATTCACCGGAGAATGTTGGATTTAAATCTTGTTCCTAACAAAAACAGATATAATGACCCTACAGAATACTTAATTAAAAATGAGGTAAAGAAAAATGGTGAAGCATACAAGCTGGCAAAACGAATGGAACAATATCGCCAGTTTATTATTAAAATGATGTCGCTTCCTGACAGTACCACCAAAGTAGGACTTATAACGAACTATTTAGGTAAAAAACGTATTGTTTATCATAACGCTGACGGGCAAAAACAAGACTGGGAAACCCATAATTTTTATTATACTATTTTAGCTGCAGATATCACCTTGATAAATAAAATTATTTCAAGTGTAAAGGGTGCAGAATTTGATGCGCTTAATTATTTATATAGCTCAGTTACTGAAAAGGATTTTAAATTTGATCATATCGAAGCCAAAGTTATTCCCAAAAGCACTTATGTTTTAGAGGGTGGAAAATATGAAGCACAGGTATTAGTTGCGGCTTACGATAGTAAAACAAATCCTAAAATATATATTCTGCCGGGGGCAAATCAGATAAATGATAAAAACATTAAAAAAGCACAAAAAATTAATGGTAAGGGAGGAATGGTAAGCATCTCCCTGCCGGCAAGAAAAGAAGGACTACATAAATTTGCAGGAATTATCGAGATGATTAACCCTGCCACAAATAAAATAGCAAAATATCCATTTAATGGAAGTTATATTGTTGCTCCTCCGTCTCTTACCGTCGCTCCCTTAAAAATGAATGTTTTTTATATTGGAGTGGATAATCCGGTTTCTATTACCTCTCCAGGGCTTGCCGAAAGTCAGATTCATCCCGCCATTACCGCAGGGAAACTTATTAAAAACGGAAAACAATGGATAGTGAGAATTACAAAGAAAGTTCCGGGAAATAAAGTGTACATTTCTGCTAATGCCAATATTGAAGGGCGAAAAGTTTTATTGGGTAAAAGTGTATTTAGAATTAAAAGAGTTCCTGACCCCATAGCTGAAATAGCCGGGCAGACTAATGGAATGATTAACAAAAGTACCCTGTTGGCTGCCGGAGCAATTATTCCTACGATGAAAGATTTTGAGTTTGATCTTTATTTTAGAGTTACTTCTTATACTTTTTCAACATTGATAAACGGAGATTGGATTCCAAAAAATATTAAAGGAAATAGATTTACTCCTGAAGTGATACGCCTGATAAGAAATGCATCGCCAAACCAGAAATTCTTTTTTGAAAATATAGAAGCCAAAGGCCCGGATGGTACTATCCGTAGTCTTAATCCCATTAATTTAGAAATTAAATAACCATGGCCATGAAAAAGATATTTGTTTACTTATTATTCACTGCTCTGATATTTAGTCCTTTTTTAATATCAGCACAAATTACGGCACAAACACCTATAGATGGACTCTATCGGGATCAGGGTATTATAAATAAAAAACCTATGCCTTTGCCAAGTGTCCGAAAAGCGGATATTATGTGGTCTAAAAGACTGTGGCGGGAAATTGATTTCAGACAAAAAATGAATCAGGAGTTTTATTTTCCTATCCATCCGCATCAAAATTGGAAATCGTTTATAACCATTATAATGGATGCTCTTAAACAAGGAAAGATAACAGCTTATGATATCTCCGCTACTGATGAGCTACTTATACCTATTACTTATCAGGAGATTATAAACAGGCAAACGGATACTATTCATAAAGTTATGCGAAGAGCAGAGCCTCCTTATGATGAATATGATACTATTATCGTAACGCGGTTTCAACCTACCAAAGTGATGCGATTACGCTTAAAAGAAGATTGGTATTTTGATAAACAACGTTCGCAAATGTTGGTACGTATAGAAGCTCTGTGTCCTGTTATGATGACTATGCATAACGGACAGGAAGTTCCAACTCCTTTGTTTTGGATATCATATCCACAAAGTCGTGATGTGTTAGCGCAAAATCTGGCTTTCAATCCTGAAAATTCAGCTATGCGACTAAGTTATGATGCAGTATTTATTAAACGTCTTTTTAGCAGTTATATTTACAAGGAACAAAATATTTACGACCGTAGAATTTCTGAATATGCAAAAGGTGTTAATGCATTGCTGGAATCAAAAAGAATTCAGCAAAAAATGTTCGATTATGAACAGTTTTTGTGGCAATATTGATTTATAAAGGCTTATGAAGACCATTGCCAGGTCGGCAGCTATTTTGTTTCTATTGCTTTTCCTGGCAAACCATGTAAAGTCTCAAAATAATTATAGCAAAGTAATATACCGAAAATCTCAAGATAAATTAAGCGGGTTTACATTTGATGCTTCCGGAAAAATACCATTGCCTTATGCCACTATTTGTGTGCTGCATAAAAAAAGAGGTGTAATTAGTAATGAAAAAGGTTTTTTTACCTTAAATATAAATGGGTTAAACAAGCAGGATACTTTATGTTTTCAATATATTGGCTATTACCCGAAATATATAACTATAGGTAACTATGAAAATAATAGAATTGTTTTACTGAAAAAAAACGTTGTAACCCTTAGTGAAGCTGTAATTTTTGGGAATATCCCCGATCCTGTAAAAATAATTCATCAAATTATTAAAAATAAAGACAAGAATTATAAGAAAAACTATTGTATCCGGAAAGTTTTTATCCGTTTTAGCAATTTGTCGGATATTGACAATCTGCGGTTAAACTATAAAAAAAGTACTATTTCTGAATTAAATAAAAATGTAATTGCCCGGGCTGAAAAACAAATTCCACATCATTCTGTTTCTTTTAATGATTTTATGGGAAATTTATATTTTTCTGCGAACAAAAAAGATTCAGTAAAAATTAAAATAGATCCTATAAAAAACATACAATTACAAGAGAAAAAAATTACTGAAATACAAAACCTGGAAAATATATTTGATACCTTGTTTTTAAGAACCAAAAAGAATGAATATTGGAAAATTAAAACCGGTATATTAGGCGGGAAAGTAGAAATTGACAATAAAACTACCGATACAAAGAAAGACTCTTTACATAAAAATGATATGGCTACAAAATATTTTTACGATAATATAAAACATAAATGGGAAAATAATTCTCTTGATGATAAAAGCCACTGGGAGTTTTTGTATAAAACCGGGAAGTATAAATATACAATTGCAGGAATTACTCAAATTAATGGTCGGGAGGTTTATATTATCGATTTTGAGCCTGATAAAAGTGGAAAATATGCCGGAAGGATGTTTGTGTCTAAAAGCGATTATGCATTAATAAAAGCTGACTATGGCTATGCCCCCGGAAAAACAGGAATAAACATACATCTGTTTGGAGTGGGTTATTCTGAATATCAGTATAAAAACTCCATATATTTTGAAAAAAAAGATAGCAGTTATCAGTTAAAATATTTTAGTTTGTCCACCGGCAACAAGTCAAGTTTTAACAGAAAACTATCCCTCATAAAAAAGAGAAACAGGTTTTTTTTCGATAAAACATTAAATGATATTAAAATTGGATTAAAAATTTCAGTTAAATCCATTGATGGAGTAGAACTTCTAGTTTTAAATGAAAAGCCTGTTTCAAGGAAACAGTTTATCGATTTTAAAGAGGCAAAACAAATACCGGTTATTTTTGTTAATCAATTTAATGATTCATTATGGCAGAATAATTCAATTATTGCACCTACAAAGATACTTAAAGACTATAAAAAGAAAAGCTATAAATAAAACCTGCTACTGTATATTTTACAAAATATGCAATAACAGGCTTTGTAAGATTGGTCGAAGGAATATAAGTTTAACAGAACAGCATATAGTTAATAAAACCTTTTTATTTTTTATTGGATTTTCGCCAAATTTTCAATTTTTCGGCTTGTTTAATTAAATCATCACGAAAATCGGGATGTGCTATATTTATTAATTCTTCTGCGCGATACCATGTAGGTTTAGGTTTTAATTTTGCCACTCCGTATTCTGTTACAATATAATCCACCAGTTGACGTGGTATAGTAACGATACTATTTGGTGAAAGGGCACTCATAATACGTGATTCTGTTTTCCCTTCATTATTTTTATAGGTCGAATTAAGGCATATAAAACTCTTTCCGTTTTTTGACCATTGGCTACCCAGAACAAAGTCGAACATACCACCATTTCCGGAAACCTGATACATTCCAAGGCTTTCACCGTTAACCTGAGAATATAAATCTACTTGTAATGCATTGTTTATGGAGATAAAATTATCAAGCTGAGCAATAATTCTTGGGTCATTGGTATAGTTGGCAGGATAAGATGCCAAACCGGCATTTTCATTTATAAAATCGTATAAACGGTTGCTGCCCAAAGCAAAAGTATAAGGAACTTTATGCCTGTCAATAACTTTTTTAGCGCCATTCATAACTCCGGAATTAATCATTTCGATATATGCGTCCGAAAGCATTTCGGTATGGCCACCAAGATTTTTCAAATCTGATTTAGCAATCAGTTCACCAACAGCGTTAGGAATTCCGCCTATACCAAGTTGAACAACAGATCCATCATGAATAAAAGGTAAGATATTTTCTGCAATTTTAATATCTGCTTCGGAAGGTTTTGCTGGTGGCATTGCGGCAAGAACCTGCTTGTCAGAAGATTCAACTATTGCTGTGATATTTGAAATATGTACAGACTCCTCATTACCGCCATAAGCCAGAGGCATATTAGGATTTACTTCTACAATAACCACTTCCGACATTTCAATTTTAGCCATTGTTTCTGAATTTTGCAGGCCAAAGTTAAAATAGCCGTTTTTGTCCATGGGTGTAGTTTGTAATATTGTTACCTGGCGTCGTGGCTGTGCCAATCCTTCGCGGTAATAACGCGGGGCAAGGTGATAAATAATCGGGGAATAAAATCCTAACCCGTATTGTTTTTGCATTACCCTGTTAATTTTGCTAAAATGCCAGTCCATGTATGTAAACGATTGCGGAAATTTAACCGTTTCGGGAATTGGAGGTACAGTAGTTACGGCATATATGAGTACGTCTTTCAATTCGCCGTTTCTGGCTGCCAATGCTTTATCGCATAAAACAGGTTTTGCATTAAAGGCGCCATATTCTACTCTGTCGCCTGATTTAACAAGTTTTACCGCTTCTTCAGGGGTTGTTAATTTTTCTTGATAAGCTGTTTTTATATCCATTTCAAAATAAATTTATATAGTTTTTAATACGCATGCGTATTATTTACAAATTTATAAAAGCAATGAATAAAAACAACAAAATAAACTATTTTTAAGAAAAATATTTTAGTTGTTTTTAGGTAAATACTAATTGAAAAAGAGGCTGCGGCCGGGATAGAAGTGGAAAGCCGGCAGGCAAAAAAATGATGGAGACTTCCGGAGGCGGGGCGACAATAGGAGCCACCGAAAACGGTTAGGCGAACACATTTTTTTGCCGGGGACTTGTAACGTATAGCCCGGAATGCCGCCCAAAGAAAATTAAACCTTTTTGATAAAATGGATAAAACCATAAAAATTAATGTATTTTTGTAATATGGCGAAAACAAAAACAACATACTTCTGTCAAAACTGTGGTTATCAATCATCTAAATGGTTAGGAAAATGTCCCGAGTGTGGAGAATGGGATACTTTTGTAGAAGAAATAGTAAGCAAGGCGGATGACAAGAAGCACGGGGTGAAAAAGGGAGAAAGGAAAGCTGTACCGGTAGCGATTGGAGAGATTTCGGTACAAAAAGAGGAACGAATAGATTGCCGCAGCGTGGAGTTAAACCGTGTTTTGGGAGGAGGACTGGTACCCGGTTCGGTGGTGTTAATAGGAGGAGAACCCGGAATAGGAAAGTCGACACTTTTGTTGCAGGCAGCACTGGGTATGACGGGGAAAAGATTATTGTATGTTTCAGGAGAAGAAAGCCGTCAGCAGATAAAAATGCGTGCCGACCGTATTGGCGGAAAAAATGAGCAGTGTTATATTTTAAATGAGACTTTTACCACCGATATTTTCAAACAAATTGAGATATTGCAGCCCGAAGTGCTTATTGTAGATTCTATTCAAACACTTTATACAGATACTCTGGATTCCTCTCCGGGCAGTATTTCACAAATCAGAGAAACTGCAGCAGAGCTAATGCGTTTTGCCAAGTCTACACAGGTTCCGGTGTTTTTAATAGGCCATATAACTAAAGAAGGAAGTTTGGCAGGGCCTAAAGTTCTGGAGCATATGGTTGACACGGTTTTGCATTTTGAAGGAGACCAACATTATGGTTTCCGTATTTTACGTTCTGTGAAAAACCGTTTTGGCTCCACATCGGAATTGGGAATTTTTGAGATGCAAAGCGGAGGTTTACGGGAGGTGAGTAATCCCAGTGAGATTTTACTTTCGCAACGGGAAGAATCGGCCAGCGGTGTGTCTATAGCAGCTATGATTGAGGGGCAGAGGGCCATGCTTATTGAAACACAGGCATTGGTAACTCCGGCAGCTTATGGTAATCCGCAACGCTCGGCAACGGGTTTTGACTTAAGAAGAATGAACATGCTATTGGCAATTTTGGAGAAGCGAAGTGGTTTTAAATTGGGAAATAAAGATGTGTTTTTAAATATTGCCGGTGGCATTAGGGTGGACGATCCGGCTATCGACTTGGCTGTTTTAGCAGCAATTTTATCATCGTTGGAAGATATTGCTCTTTCGTTGCGGGTTTGTTTTTCGGCAGAAGTTGGTTTATCGGGAGAAATACGAGCTGTAGGACATATTGAAAACCGGATTCTGGAGGCCGAGAAGTTAGGTTTTGAACAGATTATTATTTCTAAATTCAGTATGAAAGGACTTGATGTAAACAGGTATAAAATAAAAATTACAGCCGTAAGTAAAATTGAAGAAATGATAACGGAATTGTTTGGTTAGGCAAGAATAAAAAATTCATGGGAGAGTAAAACAGTTCCATGGGTGAAGAAAATTTTTATTTTCTTCATTATCAATAAAATAAAAATTTTTAAATAAATGAAAAAATCTCATCAAAACAGCAGTCAGGATTTTGATCATGATAATCCTGATAACTGGAGAGGAATATTTTATTTTAACAGAAAAGACCCTCGTGTAATAGTTCCAAAACTAAATCCTTCAATGGGCTGGACGTTAAACTTTGGAAATATTTATTCCTATGTTTTAATATGTTTATTAATTTTAATAATTGTGGGGTTTAGTTACTTTTTGAAATAAAAAGGTTAAAGAGTTACTGATTACGTATAAAGAAAACTCTTTAATAGGCTCTTTCCTTACGGCCTTCCACATAGTTAATAAATGATTTATTCACAACTTTATTCCCTCCCGGTGTAGGATAATCACCTGTAAAATACCAATCACCTGTATGGTTTGGGATTGCCTTATGCAGATTTTCTATACTTTGATAAATTACAGAAACCTTTGCTTTTACTTCTTTTGATGTAATAAGGGCAGCAATTTTTTCTGAGATTTGTTCTGCGGAAAAAGGTTTATAAATTTCCTTTACATGATTAGTAATTTCTTCTTTGGGAAGATTTTCCTGAGCTTTACATTTCACATATACTTCATTTATAATATGTTCCTGATGGCTTTCTTTAAGAAGTTGAATTGCCGCTCTGAAAGCAATGAAGTCTTCTAAACGGGCCATATCAATTCCATAACAGTCGGGGTACCTGATTTGAGGTGCCGAAGAAGTAATGATAATATTTTTAGGATGTAGCCTGTCCAGAATACGTATAATACTTTGTTTTAATGTTGTTCCTCTTACAATAGAATCGTCAAGAACTACAAGGGTGTCGGTATTATTTTTAACAACACCATAGGTAACATCATAAATATGTGCTACCAAATCATCACGATGGCTATCGGCAGTAATAAAAGTACGGAGTTTAGCATCTTTAACAGCAATTGTTTCCACGCGTGGACGATTAGAAAATAATATTGAAAGGCGTTCAGCGGTAAGGTTTCCCTGCTCGTGTAAAACTTTTTCTGATATTTGTTCAGAAACAAAATCTTCCAGGCTTTCCACCAGGCCCTGAAAAGCAACGCTGGCAGTATTGGGAATATAAGAGAAAACGGTATTTTTTAAGTCGTAATCTATAGCTTTAAGGACTTTATCACCTAACAAGCTTCCTAATTTTTTTCTTTCCAGATAGATATCTTTGTCGCTGCCGCGGGAGAAATAAATTCGTTCAAATGAACATGCTTTTTTTGGCAATGGGTCTATAAAACGTTCATTTTGAACTGTACCATTTTTCTTAATAATTAAAGTATGTCCCGGTTTCAGTTCTTTTACCTGATTGATGGAAACATTAAAAGCTGTTTGTATTACCGGTCGTTCTGAAGCTGCCACAACAACTTCATCATCGGCATAATAAAATGCCGGACGGATACCTGCCGGATCTCTCATTACAAAAGCATCTCCGTGTCCAAGTAATCCCCCAATAACATATCCTCCATCCCATCTTTTGGCAGAATCCCGAATAATGGGTAAAATATCCAGTTTTTCAATGAGGTATTTGGTGGCTTCCTTTTTAGAGACCCCTTGTTGTTTAAGTTCGTGATATAAACGTTCATTTTCCTCATCCAGAAAATGGCCTACTTTTTCAAGTACTGTAATGGTATCGGATGTTTCCTGAGGGTATTGTCCCAGTTCCACAAGAGTTTGAAAAAGCTCATCGTTATTGGTCATATTAAAATTTCCGGCGAGGAGCAGGTTTCTTGTTTTCCAGTTGTTGGCACGTTTTAAAGGATGCAGGTTTTTAACATTATTTCCGCCGTAAGTACCATACCTTAGATGTCCAAGAAAAAGCTCACCGGTAAAATCCAGATTGTTTTTCAGCCAGCCCACATCGTTCATCCTGTCAGGATGATATTGTGAGATTTCTTCAAAACGAGTATATACTTTATTAAATATTGTTTTTATTGGAGTAGCCGAATTAGACCGAATACGGTTTATATACTTTTTTCCGGGAGGCAGATCAAATTTAACACAAGCCATTCCGGCGCCATCCTGTCCACGGTTATGTTGCTTTTGCATTAATAAATGAAGTTTCTGCAACCCATATAAAGAAGTTCCGTATTTGCCTAAATAATATTCCAGAGGTTTTAAAAGTCTGATCAGGGCAATACCGCATTCATGGTTAATTTGGTCACTCATACGTGTTTTATATTATAGTATATTTGCTAAAATAATGGCCATTTCTAAATAAAATAATGCTTTTGAAATGGTATTTTTATAACGCACCAAAAATATTAAAAAAACATGATACAAATACGATTAGCTACAGAAGAAGAACATAAAAAAATTGCTGATTTTCAGGTTATGATGGCTGCAGAAACAGAAAACCTTCATCTTGATGAGGAAACTGTTACAACGGGAGTTATCAGTGTTTTCAGAAACCCTGAAAAAGGAAAGTATTTCGTTGCTGTTTCAGATGATAAAGTGATAGCTTCGTTGTTAATTACCTTTGAATGGAGCGACTGGAGGAATGCATGGGTATGGTGGATACAATCGGTATATGTATTGCCCGACTACCGTAAAAAAGGAATCTTCAAACAGATGTTCGATCACATTAAAAGTTATGCTCAAAAAGATACTGATGTTGCCGGACTTCGTTTATATGTCGATAAAACCAATCATAGGGCTATAAAAGTTTATAAAAAGATAGGAATGAATGGAGAACACTATCAGGTGTTTGAATGGATGAAAAATTAATGTTTTAACAGTTAAATAGTTATGGTAAGGTCATCTTACCAATGAAATATAAAATTATAAACACATGAAAAAGTCTTTTGCCAGTGATAACTGGTCAGGAGTTTGTCCTGAAATAATGGATTCTTTAACACAGGTAAACGCAGGTCACGTAGCTGCCTATGGAGAGCTTGAAGAGCCTTTTACACAAGCTGCAGAAAAAAAGTTTAAAAAGTATTTTGGAGAAAATAGCCGTGTGTTTTTTGTTTACAACGGAACGGCTGCAAACGTATTGGCTATTGGACATTTACTTAAATCATATCAAGCTGTTGTTGCCGCCCATAGTGCTCATATTAATGAAGACGAATGTGGTGCCCCTGAAAAGTTCACAGGTTCAAAAATTCTCGAAATAGAAACTGAAGATGGTAAGATAAAACCGGAACAGATAAAACCTTTTTTAAATAGTATAGGTTTTCAACATCATGTTCAGCCTAAGGTAATATCTATTTCTCAGGTAACAGAAAAAGGAACCGTTTACACTCCTCAGGAAGTCCGTAATCTGGCTGATTTTGCACATCAGAATAACATGTTTTTACATCTCGATGGTGCACGTATCAGTAATGCTGCCGTTTCTTTAGGCCTAGAATTTCGCAATTTTACCACAAATGCCGGTGTCGACGTGTTATCTTTTGGAGGTACAAAAAACGGAATGATGTTTGGAGAAGCGGTAATATTTTTAAATCCTGAGTTAGCTCATGATTTTGAATATACACGTAAACAAGGAATGCAACTTCATTCTAAAATGCGATATATTGCAATTCAGTTTGATAGATACCTTACCGATGACCTATGGAAGAAAAATGCAGAACATGCCAATAAAATGGCAAAATTACTGGCAAAACAATTACTCTCTATAGAGAAATTACAAATCACCCGGCCTGTAGATGCCAATGGTGTTTTTGTAATTATCCCACAGGAAATTATTTCTCAAATAAAGAGGTCTTATTTTTTCCATGTTTGGGATGAAACCACCTCGGAAGTTCGGCTTATGTGTTCCTGGGATACGACAGAAGCAGATATTAATGGGTTTGTGGAAGAAGTGAAAAAGGCTTTAAGATAAAGAAGCGTTATGACTTTTTTATTGTATATTGTGTCCAATGTTGATAAGTTAAGATTTAATAAATTGATGAGAATTATTAATTCTAATACTTTTGAAGAAATTAAATAAAAGGAATAAATGGAAATAAAAACAGATATATTTTTAGGAGACAGTAGGGAAGTTTTAAAATCTATTCCTGATAATTCTGTTGATTTAATTATAACATCTCCACCCTATGCAGACCAAAGAAAAAACAGTTATGGAGGCATAAAACCTAATGAATATGTAAATTGGTTTCTTCCAATATCAGAGCAATTATTAAGGGTTCTAAAACCTACCGGGACCTTTATTCTAAATATCAAAGAAAAAGTTGTTAATGGAGAAAGAAGCACATATGTAATGGAACTAATAATTGAAATGAGAAAACAAGGTTGGTTATGGACAGAAGAATTTATTTGGCATAAAAAGAATAGTTATCCTGGTAAATGGCCAAATAGATTTCGTGATTCGTGGGAAAGGTTGATACAGTTTAATAAAAATAAAAAATTTAATATGTATCAAGAAGAGGTTATGGTTCCTATGGGAGATTGGGCAAAAAACAGACTTAAAAACCTTAGTGATACTGATAAAAAGCGAGATGAATCAAAGGTGGGAAGTGG
>WGGC01000114.1 GCA_015491905.1 Bacteroidales bacterium
TGTTTGTGTTCCTTCAAATTTCCTTCTTCTTAAAATTGCTCTTATCCGGGAATGTAATTCGCTAAGGTGAAATGGTTTTGTAATATAATCGTCTGCGCCCAAATCCAGCCCTTTAATTCTATCTTCAAGAGCGTTTCTTGCTGATATAATAAGGACACCTGTTTCAGGATTGTTTTCTTTTAATTGTTTTAGCAAATCCAGACCATTTCCATCAGGCAAAGTTATATCCAGAACAATAATATCATATTGAAAAGCAGCTATCTTATCTTCTGCAGTAAAGAAATCTGAAGCTTGTTCGCATAAAAAGCCTTCAGTATTCAAGTATTTTACAACCGAATCAAGTAAATTTTTTTCGTCTTCTACAACTAATAACTTCATCAGCGTTTTAATTTTTTATGTTATATAGATACTATTATAATAAAGTAATCTCTTATTCGTAATTTAACAATATCTATACTTTGTCACCTTGAGGTTTATAAATAATAGCATTTTTTAAATATCCTTGTTTTACTTATTGTTATAGAGTATGTTGTAGCTGTTTTATAAAAGCCAATTGGTATAAAATTCCTTTTTTCTTTATTTGATTCGACTACAAATATAAAAGATTAATTCTAAAGGAATTTTTAAGCTTTAATTTAGATGAATTTCATGTTTATCATATTATTATTTAATTTATTAAAATTTATTTAAACTTAACGTCAATATTTTCTATCTCATTTTATAATTAACGTAAATTTGAAAAATTCAAATATACTTTAAGCAATTGTACCAGTAAAAAGATATTCGTGAAAAAAACAAAAAATATACTTGTTTGTCCAATGGATTGGGGACTTGGCCATGCTACAAGAATGGTGCCTGTTATTGAAAATTTACTCACTTTTGGGGTAAATGTAATTATTGGTGCTGATCACAGTCCCCTCGATTTTTTAAGAAAGAGATTTCCTGAGTGCTCATGGGTACGACTTCCTGGATTTCAACCAGCTTACCAAAAAAAAGGGAAATTACTAACTTTAAAAGTGACAACCGAATTTCCAAAAATGATGATTGCATCGCGTAAAGCGCATAATCATTTAGAAAAATTAATTGATGAAATGGATATTGATGCAGTTATTTCTGATAATAGATACGAATTGTATTCGGATAAAATACCTACAATTTTTATCACACACCAGTTGCGTATTTTAACACAAGGAGTATTAGCACCTACACAACCTGCTGTTCAGCAATTTTTATATAGTTTTATAGAAAAACATGATGAAGTTTGGGTTCCTGATTTTGAAGGAAAACCAAACCTTTCAGGTGAACTTTCCCATGTAAGAAAAATGCCTGATAAAAAAGTTTATTATATCGGCCCTTTAAGCCGATTTCAGTTATTAAAAAATGAAAATACTGTAGGAAAAAAATTTAATATACTTGGAATTATGTCTGGTCCTGAACCACAAAGGACATTGTTTGAAAAAATACTTATTGAGCAAGGCTTAAAAACTGATTTTAATATCCTGATTCTTTCCGGAAAACCAGGTGAAATATTTGTGAAAAAACAAAATAACATAGAAATTAGATCTCATGCCGGCGATGAAGAAATGGCCTCATTGATTTTATCTGCTGATATAGTAATAAGCCGCTCAGGATATACTACTATAATGGATTTGACAACATTAGGGAAGAAGGCAGTTTTTGTTCCTACTCCCGGTCAACCGGAACAGGAATATCTGGCTAAAACCCTGAAAGAAAATAAATTATTTTACTCAAAAAAGCAAAAAAAATTCAATCTTGAAAAAGCTGTTGAAAAAGCTGCTAATTATTCTGGTTTGACTATCAATAATGATTACCAGTTATTGAATGACCGTATACAAAACTTACTAAACCGGTTGAATTAATGTAAATAATTGACTAAAGAACAAAAATTCTTTGGATTTTCATATATTTGATTGTTTTAAAATAGTTAAATGATTGAAGAAATTTATAATTTGTTTTTATCTGTAATCAAATATCTTTTTTTACAGAAATCTAGTGGCAGGGATATAAGAAAAACCCATCTTAACCATTTCAACTTTATAATAACTTTACTATTTTTATTATTGTTTACAGGTTATGGGATTTTTGGTCAAAACTATTCTAAAAAAGAAAAGATATTAGAAAATTTCAAAAATATAAACCCACAATTAATTAAAAATAATCCTGATAGTGTGCTGAAGATAGCACGAAAAATTTTGGTATTACCCGCTAAAGTTGCCAGTAATAAAGATAAATATATTTATTTTAAAAGATTGGCAGATGAATTTGAAAAATCCGGAAATTATAAGCAATCAGTATTTTTTTATAAAACTGCCGATAGTTTACTTACAGCAAAAAATAACTATATACCTGTCAAGAAGAAACCACCTCTCCCTATAGGACTCTATTTGTTTTTATTTTCTTTAGCTGCTTTTTTTGTGGTATTGTCTTATGGAATAATACAAATTCGCAGGTTACAGAAAGAAACAGATCTTAAAAAAGAGGAATTCAATAAATTTAAAACAAGTTTTTTGAATATACAAAATAAACTGGAAGATGATTTAAGTAAGGAGAATGTAGATTTAATTTCTAAAATAAATAAACTACAGGAAAAAGAGGCAGAATTAAAAACAGAATTAAAAAAAGCAGAAGAGGCAGCTTATCTTAGGAATGCTTTTGTGGCTAATCTTGGATTCGATGTTCGTACTCCTTTAAATGGTATAATAGGTTTCGCCAATATGCTGGAAACGGAGTTGGCATTAAAAGAGGATAAAGAATTTTTTGAATATGCTGCAAGTATAGAGAAAAGCGGAAATCGTTTATTGAAAATGCTAAATAATGTTATTGATTTATCTTCTTTGGAAGCTAATGCTCTGGAATTAAGTGTCACCAGCGTTTCAGTAAACGAAATTATTCAAAATGTTTATCAGCAATATCAACCTTTAGCAAAAGAAAAGAATATAATATTTAAAAGTAAAACAGATTCTGACTTAAGTCCTGTTTTGGCAGATAAAGAAGCATTAAGAAAGTCGGTAATTCAGGTGGTTGACAACGCACTTAGGTTTACTCAAAAAGGTTTTGTAACACTTTCAGCTATTTATTATGAGGATAAAGAATCCGGATGCATAGAAGTGAAAGATACAGGGCCCGGAATAGATAATAAAAAGATAAGCTTACTTTTAAAAGAAGATATTATTGAAACTGAGCAGATAAAATATGATCAAGGTACCGGAACGGGTTTAAAGTTAGTAAAAAAGTTTATTGAATTAATGAAAGGAGACCTTCAAATAGATTCGCAACCCGGAAAAGGAACCAGTGTAAAAATTATTTTACCATGTAGCAATAAGCCTGTAATCGAAAGGAAAAATGTTAACCAGCATAAAGAACCTGTTTCTGATGTTAACACTGAAATTACCACAGCTGCCGAATTGGGCGACCTTGATGTTTTTGTTGTTGAGGATGACAGGATGAACCGTTTAATATTGGAAAAAATGCTGCAAAAAATGGGAAAAGTAAAGTTAGCTGTTGATGGTGACGACTGTATGCGTATTATTGATGAAGAGGCCGCAAAAGGTCATTATTTCCAGGTGATGCTTTTTGATATTAATTTGCCTGGAGATTGGGATGGCGTTAAATTAATGAAAGAAATAAGAAATAAATATCCTAAATATAGAGATATTCCTTTTATAGCGCAAACAGCGTATGCAATGGCAGGTGATAAAGATCGTTTTTTGAGAGAAGGTTTTGATAGTTATTTATCCAAACCTATTAACCAAAATGAATTAATTACTACAATTCGTCAACAGATAAATATACATAAGTCAATTAAATAATTTGCCGTTTTACGACAATATTCGATATTTATGTTTTTAGAAAAAATATTGTACTTTTGATTTGAAAAATATTGAACAACAATTATTAAACTTTCGATTACTTTATCATGCGCTATTCGCTATTCATATTATTAATTTTTTTGATGCATGATATGCTATCAGCAGAAAATTATAGCGCAGATAACAAAAATAACTTTAAAAAAACTGATTCAATTAATAAGATTGAAAAGTTACCTGATATTAATTATGATAGCATGGCCAGCGCTTTTATAAAGCAGGGAGAATATAATTTAGCATTTCTTGTATTTGAAAAAAAATTACAAAAACAAAAGGAAAAACATAATCTTGCCGGCATGGTAAGAACTTATGAAAGAATGAGCTATGTTCTTCAGAGACGAGGGAAATATAAAGAAGCAATTCCTTATGAGCTGAATGCTGTGGAAATTGTACTACAGATAGCTCCAAACCCACTTGAACAATATTTTAAGAATGTAAAAAAACTAAATAACGCCCCTTCTGACACCTTAAATTTAACGAGGCTTTATTATAAATTTGGTTTGCTGCTTTCAAAAAGGGGAGAACAGAAAAGAGCTTCAGAATATTTCAAGGAGGCATTATTGCTAGCTGAAAAACTTGATAATAAAAAGGCCATTGCTACCATTGGAAATGATTTAGCAGGAGAATTTTGGGATTTGGGCGAACAGGATAGTTCTAACTACTACTATTTTGTTTCCCTTCAGGCAGCACAGAAGATTAAAGATTCTGGTAGAATAGCAGCGGTATTTCTTAATCTTGGCGATAATTATAAGGAAATGGGTGACTATAAAATGGGAATGAATTATATTGTTAAAGCATTACGCTTAAAAGAGAAAATCAAGGATTCATCGCATTTAGCATTCTTTTTTATAAAAGCTGGAGAAATTTCCCATGCGGTTAGAAATTGGTCTAAATGGAAATATTATATTTCTAAAGCTTATAAATTATCACATTATCAAAATTGTGCCACTCCCATGGAAAAAGCTATAATCTATAATCAAATGGGAAATATAAAAAAATGGGAAGGAGATACTGCCGCTGCACTAAAATATTACGACACTTTAATGCGAGTTAGTGATAGAATAGGATACTTAAACGGAAAGCGTAAAGCACTTGAGAACAGAGCATACATTTTTCAGCTCGGCGGAAAGCTTGAGATGGCATTGGAATCTATTAATGAAGCCGGAAAAATACCGACAGAAAACCCATATTATATTATTGTTGGTAATAACCGTAAAGCTTTATTGTATAAAGAAAAAGGTAATTATAAAAAAGCATTGTTTTACGTTAAGCAAAACCTGAATATGCCTCAATTGTGTAATTAT
Source organism: Bacteroidales bacterium (assembly GCA_015491905.1). Taxonomy (GTDB): domain Bacteria; phylum Bacteroidota; class Bacteroidia; order Bacteroidales; family F082; genus Sulfidibacterium. The sequence continues at coordinate 5,192 of WGGC01000114.1, forward strand.
GCCGAAGAAAAATTACGTGCCTTTCAATTGTTGTATGATCTGTATGTAAGGCTTAAACAATATAACTATGCTTTTATTTGGAACGACTCCTTAAGAAACTACGAAAATAAACTTCGTGATAAGAATGTCAGAATAAAAATTGCTGATATCGAAACCAGATATAGTACAAAAAAGAAAGAACAAACCATCGAATTGTTATTGGCTAAAACAAAAATATATGATCAAAAAATTCGTCTTGGAATTTTAATTATTATTGTTCTGCTTATTGTAATGATATTAATTGCTATTATTTCCCGATTAAACAAATTAAAATCAGATTTAAGGGAAACACAATTAAAACAACAACTTTTTAGAACTCAAATGAATCCACATTTTATTTTTAATGCATTAACATCCATACAAAATTTTGTGTTGAAAAATGAAAGTCAAAAAGCTTCCTTTTATCTTGGGAAATTCTCTTCCATAGCTCGTCTTATTCTCGAATATTCAGGTAAAGAAAGTATTCCTTTAAGTGATGAATTGGAAATAATCAGAAGTTATATAGAATTGGAACGTATGCGCAAAGGATATGAGTTTGTATATTCAATTGCTGTTGATAATAATCTTGAAACGGAATTCATTAATATTCCTCCTATGGCAATACAGCCCTTTGTTGAGAATGCAATAAAACATGGACTGAAGAGTAAAGGTAAAGATGGGAAATTGAAAATTTTAATTAAGGAAAAAGATGATATAATTCAGGTGATAATTGAAGATAATGGCCCCGGAATAAATGCTGTTAAAAGCCAAAATAATAAGAAACACCATTCGTTGGCTATGGATATTTTTGAGAAAAGAAGAAAACTTTGGGAAAAACAATCCAAAAAAACACTAGATTTGATTATTATTGATTTAAGTGCAGAAAATAAAACCGGTACAAAAATTATTATAAATTTACCTATACTCCCGAAATGAAAATAAAAACAGTAATTATTGAGGATGACCCTGATGCCAGGGAAGTATACAGGTATTTATTAAAAAAATATTTTTCCGATGAGATTGAAATCGTCGGGGAAGCAGAGAGTGTGTCTTTAGGAGTCAAATTAATAAAAACCAAAAAACCAATTTTTGCTTTGATGGATATCGAAATTAATGGAGGAACTTCTTTTGATATTTTAAAAAAGTTATATCCTTATAATTTTAAAATTATCTTTATTACAGCATTTAATCAGTTTGCTCTTAAAGCCATTAAATTCAGTGCAATGGATTATATATTAAAGCCGGTGGAAGAAGACGAATTTAAAAACTCTATTGAAAAAGCTATTTATTCTATCGAGTCGGATCAAAATAATTCTCTTCAGAATCGTCACCTTATGGAGTTTTATAAAAAGGAAAACCAGTTAAAGAAAATTGTTTTAAAAACAATGGATGCCTTTCACCTGGTAAACATTTCAGAAATAATGTATTGCAGAAGTGATAATAGCTATACTTCATTCTTTATTGAAAATGGAGAAGAAATTGTTGTTTCAAAAGGAATGCACGAATATATTGGTATATTAGATGAATATGGTTTCTTTAGACCTCATCAATCTTACCTCGTAAATTTAAATTTTATCAAAAAAGTTGATAAAACAGATGGTGGATTTATTATCATGAAAAATGGAATAGAAATTCCTATTTCTTCACGTCAAAGGAAATATTTTTTTAAATTAATGGATAATATATAATAGGTTTTTTTATTAATCCGCCAGTTTAAATTACAGCATAAAACCTTTTAAGGCATTATCATACTTTTAATCCTTCACTTTTTTTTTCGAATCATATACTTTATTTACTGTATTAGAACCCTTTTAATACATTGTTTACCAT
>WGGC01000115.1 GCA_015491905.1 Bacteroidales bacterium
GATCACACCGTTTCTTTTAAAGGTTTAGTTGAATACCAGAAAAATAAAAGACATTATTTATACGGTTATGGTGAAAATTTCCCTGCAGACGGATTAACTAATATTTCAAGTGCAGGTGCTAATAAAGATGCTACTTCTACATATACTGATTGGGCTAATATCTCTTATTTAGGAATGGTTAATTATAATTATTTAGGTAAATATATTGCCGACTTTACTTTCCGTCGTGAAGGGTCTTCATTATTTGCTCCCGGACATCGATATGGTAATTTCTGGGCTGTAGGTGCTGCCTGGAATATAAGTCAGGAAGAGTTTATGCAAAATATTGAATTTGTTAATTTATTAAAATTAAGAGGTTCTTATGGTTTGAGTGGTAACTCAGGAATTGATTTAAATCAATATCAGGCTTTATTAAGCTATAATGCAAATTACGCCGACCAGGGTGCTATCTATCCTTCCACTTACGGAAACAATAATTTAACCTGGGAAAAGAATAAAAACTACGATTTAGGTATAGATTATGTTATTTGGGATAATAGAATTAACGGTACTTTTGCTTATTTCCATAAAGAAACATATGACTTACTTCAAAATGTACCATTGTCGAGAACAACCGGTTTTTCAAGCCAGACTCAAAATGTAGGTGCTGTTGTTAATTCAGGTGTTGAAGCATTGGTTAATGTAGATATTATTCGTAAAAATTTTATGCACTGGTCAGTTTCATTTAATATAGCAACTGTTAATAATAAGGTTACTAAACTTGCTAAAGATGGTTTGGGAAATACAATTAATATTGAAACAGGTTATCGTATTGTTGAAATAGGACAACCTATTTATGCATGGAATATGAGGAAATATGCCGGTGTTGACCCACAAAATGGTAAGCCCCTTTGGTATGTAGATGGTGTTAGTGGTGCCACAACATCAGATTATTATTCAGCTAAAAAAGCTTTACAGGGAGGAAGTGCTTTACCTACATATACCGGCGGAGTATCTACTCATTTTGACTTTATGAATTTCTTTGTTGATGCAACATTATATTTTGCAGGCGGAAACAAGGTTTATCAGGATTGGTCATTTTATACAAATCATAGTGGTGTTTATTCTTTATTATATTACAATGGTGTTACCGAATTAATGAACCGTTGGCAGAAACCGGGAGATATTACAGATGTTCCAAGAGTATTATATTCAGGTACAGCTGATAATTCTTCACGTACATCTACTCGTTTCTTATATGCTGGTGACTATATGCGCTTAAAAGATTTGTCGATAGGTTACAACTTTTCAAAAAAATTATTATCAAATGTTGGATTTACCGGAGCTACCATCTATGTTAGAGGTACAAATATCTTTACATGGGTAAAAGATAAGCGTTTAAAATATGATCCGGAAGTAAGAGCTGATGGTTTTACCAGGTTAACTACTCCTCCGGTTAAATCAGTTGTTGTTGGTGTAAACTTAAAATTCTAAGACATGAAAAAATTTATAAATACATTTTTAATTATTGTCCTTGTGGGCAGCTTGTTTTCATGCAGCAAATCGGATTTAAATCCTACATTGGCGCAAAACAAAGATGTTGGAACAAGTATTAATACACAAGAAGACATACAGGGTTTGTTATACGGCTCATATAATCGTATGACTCACTATTATTACTATGGCCGTGATTATATTATTTATGGCGAAGTTCGTACAGATAATTGCTTTTCTAATGGTAATTCCGGTAGGTTTGTAACCGTTGGAGCTATGCAAATGCTGCCTACATCAGGTTATGCTAGAAATACCTGGACACAAATGTATCGGGTAATTGGAAATGCTAATATTATTATTGCACAAGATCCTGCTAAACTTACCGGTGATCAAAAAGAAATAAAAAATATTATCGGTCAAGCTTATGCAATCAGGGCTTTAGCACATTTTGATTTGTTGAAATTATATGGTGAAGAAAATGTTACCGGTGGTAATAATGTAGGTATTCCTTATATTACCGAGTTTAAAGGAAACAATATCTTACCTAAAAGGAATACTGTTGATGAAGTTAAAACTGCAATTCAGGCTGATTTAACAAAAGCACTTTCATTAATGGATCCTGCACTTAACGATTATGCAAAAAGAGAAACTATCTCTACATATGCCGTTAATGCATTACAATCAAGAGTGGCACTTTATTTTGGTGATTACGCAACAGCAAAAACAGCTGCTGAAGCAGTTATTAATTCCGGCAAATATAGTATTGCTGCTCCTGCAGACTATGCAAATACATGGATTGCTAAAGGAACTGCTAATGTAATTTTTGAATTGGCAGAAAGGCCTACCGATAACCAGTCTATTAACGGTTTGTCACAGATCTATCGTGGTAATGCCTATGGCGATATCCAGGCTTTGGAAGATATTTTAACCATTTTCGATCCTACAGATGTACGTGTTCAGGCAAATATGATAGGTTATGAAAATGGAATTCTTAGAAATATTGGTAAATATCCTACAAATGCTAATTTCGACTATGACATTCCATTAATTCGTTACGAGGAAGTTGTATTGAATTATGCAGAGGCTTTGTTTCAGTTAGGTGATAACGCCGGAGCTCTTGCTCAGTTGAATAGTATTACCGCTCAACGTAATGCTACTGCTTATACTGCTGTTACGGAAGCTAATATCTTAAAAGAACGTAGAAGAGAATTATGTTTTGAAGGTTTCCGTTTTGATGATTTGGCTCGTACTCATCGCGATATTCCATTAGTAGCGCCACTACAGCAAACAATGGGAACAGTTAAGTATGGTGATTATAATTATGCTTTCCCTATTCCTCAGGCTGAAATAGACGCTAATTCAAATATGACTCAAAATAAAGGATATTAATTGTTATTGATAATTTTTTATTGAAAAAGGCTGCTCTTTTTTAAAAAGAGCAGCCTTTTTTTATGTCCGTTTAAACAGTTTTCTTATAAAGAAAAGTTTAATTCTTGTATAATATTAAAACTATATTAAATACTATTGTTTAAAAAATAACAAACTAAATTTAAGCTGTTATGTTCGTGTTTTGTGAAAAATGATTGGAAAAAGGGATTAAAATATCTTCTTTTAAAGCATTATAAATTAGAAAAAAAGGTAATAAAAGCTTGGATATTAAAAAAAAATTAACATCTGTTATGAAATTTAAAGAGAATTTAATACTTTTACCGTTCAAATTTTTAATAAAAAATTATCATTATGAGAAAAGTTACAGTGTTGCTCGTGTTCTTATTGTTTGCAGGGCTCAATTTTGCCATGGCACAATCAAGAACCATCAGCGGAACAGTAACAAGTTCGGATGATGGAAAACCATTACCGGGCGTTACAGTTCAGGTGAAAGGTACAACTATTGGTACCATTACTGATCTTAATGGAAAGTACTCCATTACATTTAACCCGAAACAAGGAAACGTTCTTGTTTTTTCTTTTGTTGGGATGGGTACCCAGGAAATTCCGGTTGGGAATTCCAATACAATTAATGTTGTTATGAAACCTTCCGCTTTATCCATCAACGAAGTTGTGGTTACTGCTTTGGGAATTTCACGACAAAAAAAATCACTGGGGTATGCTACAACCGAATTATCGGGTGGAACCCTGGATCAGGTAAAATCGGATAATGTGATTAACTCACTTTCCGGACGTGTTCCCGGTGTTCAAATTAAAACCAGTGGTAACATGGGTGGTTCTACAAACATTGTTATCCGTGGTAACAAATCCCTTACAGGTAACAATCAGGCATTGTTTGTTGTTGATGGTGTTCCTGTTACCAATACAACTTTTAACTCCGGTTATCAGGCTGTTGGTGGTGCAGGTTATGATTTCGGAAGTGCTGCTTCTGATATTAACGCTGCTAACATCGAATCAGTAACTGTATTGAAAGGTGCTGCTGCTACTGCACTTTATGGTTCACGTGCTGCAAATGGTGTTATTATTATTACTACCAAAAAAGGAAGTAATGATAAATATCTTGGAAAAAATGGCCTCGGAATTTCTTTTTCATCTAATGTTACTGTAGGTACCATTGATAAAAGTACCTTCCCTACTTACCAAACTCAGTATGGTGCCGGCTATGGCCCTTATTACAGTGCTTCTGCACATCCGGGATTATATTATGAAA
>WGGC01000116.1 GCA_015491905.1 Bacteroidales bacterium
CCTCCTAACGGAATGGCAATTGCACCCAAAATGATTCCGATGACAATTCCGAAAGCCACAGGCAAGAAACTGGTTTCTGAAATATGTTTAATACTGTCTCCGAGGACTTCTTTAACAAGGGGAACATTTCCTTTATAAACAGAAACCATTACTTTATCGCCATAGCGTAAGCGGGTAGAAGGGTGAGGGGAAAGGTCTATTCCCGAGCGACGGATACGGGTGATGGTGGCGTGGTAGTTTCCCATAAGGTTTAATTCGGCCAGACTTTTATTTACCACGTGTTCGTTGCTCACCACAAACCATTTTATTTCCAGGTTTCCACTTTGAGGGATAATTTTTTTTGTTGGTTTTCCAATAAGTACTTTTACTCTTTCCAGGGCTTCTTTATCTCCTACGGCTTTTATTAAATCTCCTTTATACAATTTTACATCGGGTGCCGGCACTACCAGTTCGCTGTCTTTTCTCATAATGCGCGAAATATTTGCTTTTGTCATAAACCGCACTCTTAACTCAGAAAGTGTTTTTCCTTCGATATTTTCATTTGTTACGATAAAAGTTTGATTTGTAATTTCCGGGATGGAAGATCTTTGTTGGAGTTTAAAGTTCTCTTCTTCCTGTTTTATGTTCACCCGGAATATTTTAGGTGCCATTTTGATAAATAAAATAACGCCAATAACACCAAAAGGATAAGCAATACCGTAACCTATGGATGCAACAGGCGAATGTGTTGCTTCAATAGCCGCTGCTAATCCGGGGGTGGAAGTAAGCGCTCCGGTAAATAAACCGATAGCCATAGGCATTTTTACACCGTAAACAAGAGAAAAAAATACAGCAAGTCCGGCTCCTGTTAATACAATTACGGCAGCCAATAACATTAATTTCACTCCCTGTTCTTTAAATGCGCTGAAAAATGACGGCCCTGCTTGCATGCCAATAGTATATATAAATAAAACAAGGCCTACATCCTGGATGATGGGAGGAATAGAAAAATTTATATGATACAGGTTATATAAGTATCCAAAAAATAATGCTACAAATATTACAGCTGACAATTCAAATTTTATTCCCTTAATGCTAACCTTGCCTATTGCAATTCCCAGTCCAATTACCAGAAAAAGAACAAAATAATCTTTTAAAAAAAGACCAGAAAACCAATCCATATTATTACTTATTTATTGTGGCAAAGGTAAAGCCTATTTTAAAAGAAGAGTTGTATTTATGTGAATTAATTCACAAAATATTAATTATTTTTTAGTGATGTAAGGAGCGATGCAACCGTTTGCTTTTAGTGGTAATTATTTATTTGAGTATTAGCTGTATTAAAACCGGTATCCAATTCGTAACAACAAATTCAGAGCTGCTGTATTTTTTGAATATGAATTTTTATTAAGATAAAATCTATATCCTACTCCTATTCCTGTTTCAAAAGTAAAATGTTTCCCGAAGTTTCTTTTAATTCCCCATGTTGGAATTATTGAAATATCAGGTTCAACTTTAATATTTTTATAATTAGAAATTGTAAACCAATCAGGATGAAAGTTTAATTTAAGGGCAATAAAATTTCCACTATTTCCTGCAATTGACTTTGATTTTTTAACCCGGTTACTTAAGTTATAATATAATCTGGGTTCTGCAGTAATTGTTGGCACGAATATAAATCCAGCTTTTGGGTATACAATGCCATCCCAATAACCAAAGTCAAAGCCAAGTTCACTACGAAAAGCGATAGTATTTGTTAGTTTAGCTTCGTTATATCCGTATATACCTAAAATTCCTATTTGCACGCCGGAGGTTGACTTTTCGACACTAGTATTTTGGGCCTTTGCCATAAATGTAAATCCTAAAAATGTTAAGATTAAGAAAATTTGTTTCATATGTTTGTGATTTTTATTTTTAAGAATTCTAATATTTAAGGGTTCTGTTTTCAGATTGTTTATATGGCTTACAAAGGTAATATTTTGGCTCATATTTTTAGCTTTTTGAGTTGTATTTTTCTTTTAAATGAGCTGTAACGGTGTTTGATTATGTGTAGTTTGAGATTTAGAAATGGTTATTTTTCAACTTACCACTAATTTTATTTAACACTAAAAATTTCAATTAATTTATTTTTTAAATAGGCCGGGGTTGTTTAACTCCGTACACACTTGGTTATTTGTGTCCATTTGGTTACCGGTCATTCTACGGCTGACGCAACCTATATGTTTGAGAGTTCAAGGATTTACAATCCTTCAGAATAACGTGATTAAGAACCCCTGAATCTTGCTGGTTATAATTATCCGTAAAGACGCCTTTGAGGTCAGAAAAGACCTGAAATAAAAATTGGTGGCCATTCTTCTGCCATAAAACGGCACCTTTTTGATTACCAATTCTATATAAATTTTTCTATATTTGTACTGTTCTAACAATTTATCCTAAAAATGCCCAACCGCCCCCCAACAAAAACCCGGATTATTAACCTGCTCGCCAGCCCTTTCCTGTTGGCCTTGCCCTTGGCGATAATCATTATATTGATTGTTCCGGCACCGGCATACAAATATAAGGTTCATGTCATTAGTCAGGAATATATTGCAAAACCTGATATTCAGATATTCTATCATGATCTGAACGGTGATGGGGTTGACGAAGAGTTGGAACTTTACTTAAATACAACAAAAGAGGAGGCAGCCTTTAAAGTAGTAAAACCCGATGGGTGCAATTACGAACAATGGAATTTCCCCGGTTATTACGAAACCTATTCCGAACGATATTTTTGCGCTGATTTAACCAAAGACGGCTTTCCGGAGATTTATGTATTTTATTATCACAATGATTCGGTTTTTATGGGTGCAGTCCAACCTTATCCCAATAAAAAAGTGATTTTCCTTAAAAAGTTTATCACCTGTATAAACAAACGGGAAGGAAAAATTGATTTTTCTGTCATAAATTTTCAAACATCGGATATGAACAGCGATGGAATACAAGATTTAATTTTTGATGTGGTAGCTGGTTTTTCCAAACAGCCCCGTAAAATATTCATTTACAATCCTGTAACGGAGAGGTTCCGTTCTTCCCGGTCAGTAGGTGCAAAATTAGGGCCCTTAGTAATTGCTGATCTTAATCATAACTCAATCCCTGAAATCTACTGTGCTACTTCATCCAGCGGCAACATCCATGACAGCCTGAGATTCCCTTATAACGATTACAGTTCGTGGTTTATGGGATTCGATAACCACCTCAATTTTCTTTTTCCACCGGTAAGGCTTGACAGGTATCCCCTAAGCGGAAACATTAGTCTATACGAAAATAGTAAAGGCCACGAATTTATTGCCACAGCTGCCTACGACTATAATGAAAAGGAATACCGGCTTGCGTTTTATGTTGCCGGTGGAAAAGTATATTCCCGTTTTTCTTTTCCCCTGCCCTTTTCATTCGTAAAAAACGGACAAACTTATTTTAAACCTATTCGATTTCATGGGAAGCCCTACATTTTTTTATGCAATAAAAACGGAATATTTTATTTGTATGATGAAAACTTTCATTTTAAAAAGGTGAAAACAAATCTGGCCGGACAAACGTTGGATTTTGCAGGAGATATTAATGGGGATGGCCGGACTGAATATATCTTTCGTTCAGGAACTAGTTTCCGTTACACTATAACAAACCAAAACTTTAAAACCATTGCCACGTTCCGGGCCAATTTTAAACCGGAAATCTATTATTATAAATGGGGTATCGTCCATCAGGCAAACCATAAACGGTTCCTTTACAAACAAAATTTGAGAACAATGGTTTTGTTTTCTTTCGGGTCGGATTACAATTATTACCTGAAATATCCGCTTTGGGTACTGATATATATTGTTCTGGTTTTTATCCTTTGGTTTACCCAACACATGCAAAAACTACAGACGCAACGCAAACAGCAAATCGAAGAAACTATCAATACATTGCAAATGAAAACCATTCGCAGCCAAATGGACCCGCATTTTATGTTCAATGTTCTCAACGGGCTGGCCAGCAACATTGCACAGGGAAAACAGGAACAGTCATACAATTATATCCTTCGTTTCAGTAAACTACTGCGCAGTATGATGGACAAAACAGAGCGTATTGATATTAGCCTTGAGGAGGAACTTGCGTTCATCAAAAACTATCTCGAACTGGAAAAGTTCCGGTTTAAAGAAGATTTTATTTTTGAAATAAAGGTAACGGAAAACACCGACCTTAACCAGCGAATACCCCGTATGCTGGTACAATTGCTGGTAGAAAACGCCATTAAACACGGGCTCCGGAATAAGGAAGGCAGGAAAAAATTAAGTATCGACATAAAACAAAATGATGGTAACACGGTGATTGTGGTAGAAGACAACGGCATAGGAAGGAAAGTAGCCTCTAAAACACCTTCGGGAAGCGGAAAAGGACTCAAACTCATACGGGAGCTTATAGCGCTGAACCGTAAAACAGGCGGAAACAACATTACGCTTTACTACAAAGACCTATACAATAGTGATGGTAATCCTGTCGGCACACAGGCTGTAGTTGTCATACACAAAAAGACTGTAAAATAACAAAAAAGGTTACTCGTTCAGAAAAATGGGGTGTTTATTAAGAAAAATAGGCCGTTTACTAATCGGACGGCTAAATATTTGGAATTGTAAAAAAATCGTGGGAAATTGTCCTTTCAAAATTAATTAATTTTGAGAATCTTGAAAAATTGCCAACCATGAATACTGCCTTTACTTCTGTTATTATTGATGATGAACAAGATGCCATTGATGGCCTTCAACAAGTTTTACAACAGGTAAATCCTGAAGTTTCCGTGTTAGGGACAGCACGAAATGCCCAAAAAGGCCTGGAACTGATTAATGATGTACATCCGGATTTCATTTTCCTGGATGTAAACATGCCCGGACACGATGGTTTCTGGTTGGCCGACAAACTGAAACACTTTGAAAACGGTTCAGACATTATTTTCGTTACGGCTTACGACGAATACGCTATAAAAGCATTTAAATATTCGGCATTCGACTTTTTGGTTAAACCGGTAAGCCCTGATGATGTTCAAAACAGTATAATGCGATACGGGGATCTTCATAACCCGGAGCCCATGGCAAAAAAGATACAACGCCTGACAGATTATGTAAACCAGTCTAAGCTAAAACTAAACACACTATATGGCTTTGTCATGGTCAGCCCACAAGATATTGTTTATTGCCAGGCCGAAGGTGCATATTGCAAGATATTTCTTACCAGCGGTAAAGAAGAACTACTCAGCATACACCTGAAACTATTGGAGGAAAAATTACCTTCCCATACTTTTATGCGCATAAACCGGTCAACAACCATAAACCTGGATTATCTGGAAAGCTTCAACAGGAAGACGAAAACAGTGACATTGGTGGATATATTGCAGTATTATGAATTTGTGGCTTCA
>WGGC01000117.1 GCA_015491905.1 Bacteroidales bacterium
AAAAACCGTGATGTACCGGATTGTTGTGTATGTATAGCAGAACATTTTTAAGGTATTCTTCGTCTTCAATTAATTTTCTTTTAAAAGGCCGTTCGAAAAGACTGCCATGGCGGTTAAACCGTTTGTTGAAAGCTTGCGCATACGCATTGAATAATTTGGAAAACTGTTGGGAAGGAGTACCAATTTTTTTTCCTTCAACGTCTTCTTCAACCCCTTCAACCCCGTCAGGGTTTTGAACCCTGACGGGGTTGAAGGGGTTGAAGGTACGCACCAAAAAATGAAAATGGTTAGGCATCAACACCCATGCGTATGTTTCGGCTATTGGGTCAACGTATTTTTCGTATAAGGAAAGAAAATAGCGGTAGTTATCCTCTTTCTTAAAGATATTACAACTATTAATTCCTCTGTTGTACAGGTGATAAGTGTTTCCGTATGTAAAAGGTTCCAACTTCTGCATTTGTTTCTTTTTTTACATTATTATCTCGCCACATCCAAACCCCATAGCATTCATAGCTCCGAAACCGCTGTTAAAGCCGGTACGAATAAGTGCCTGCGGGGCGGTCAGGGTGAAATCAAACATAAAACCCCTGACTTTAACTTCTTCGGGTGTATAAGCTTTGATGATTTGCATTTTCCTTCTGGGTTTTGTTGTCAGGCATTCAAATTTCAGCCCGTTGTTTTCGACAAACGGGTCTAAGCCGGCAAATTCATCGGAAATAATTTTGTGCTTGTCTAAAAGGTTATGGAAAAGTAAACCGGCATAATGATTGTCCGCAGGCGAAAGATAAGTCTCATGTTTATTTCCGGGTTTATTTTCGGTAACCACAACAGGGGAAAGACATCTTATCTTTACAGTTTCGGATGTTATCTCCGGTTCTTTCTCCGCTTCCACACTTCCTACTTCCATGGTTACCTGCGAAATCCGGTCGCCGATGGTAACTCTCTGGTCTCTGAACAATCCCAAAATAAATTTTTCAGCCTGAACAGGCATTTGGAATGCAACCGTAAGCCAGGCATTGCGCGACCATAATTCCATTCTATCTGATTTAGGAATGATATTATATGTTCCTCGTGGAAAATAAAGTTGCGAGAAAGTAAACATTTTGAAGGTTTTTCCATTTTTCAAATGATACCCCTCATCGTGCATAAATTTTGCAACCACATCATCACCATGTGCTAAAACATTATAAATCCAGCTACTTAAAGGATACTGATAATTTAATGGCATTACCTGCCGGCCTCCTTTTAACTTAAACGATATTTTCAATCTCATAATTTAATTTTATGGCCTTTTTTTATTTTTGTAAAGATATCTTGCGCAAATGTCAACTAATGTCATTTTGTTATATCTTTTTTATCTTTCTATTTAAATACTCTTTTAACTCGATAGGATACAGCACTTTAATTTCATCTAACAATCCCATTACAAAGCGTCCTACTCCATCAAATGAACACACTATTCCGTTAAAAGTCCATTTTTTATCATCATTTTTAGAGCAAAAAGTTTCTGCAAGAGGAAACTCTTCAATAAGTAAATTATAGGCTCGTATGCTTAATTCCAATCCAACAGAAATTTGTTCATTACTACTAATCCTAAAAACATCTGTTGGCAATTTTTGATGTTTTTCTTTATTTTCATAAGGGTCTTCCAACACCTCTACATTAGAAACTCTTGCTGTTTTAAACAGTTTATTAGATTGGCTTTGCGGATCGAAAGCCCAAAATGAAATATAATTTATTGTAAAATCGAAAGGTTCAACAATACGGTTGCTTACTTTATTACTATTAGCAGAGCTATATTTATGCAGTATAACCTGTTTATTTTCTTTAATAGCTTTAATTAATTTATGCACATTTTCAGAATTTTCCGGTTTCACCACAGTGTCAGCAACCCTATCAAAATTATAAAGAGCATATAATTTATTTACCAGATTAGCTTTTAACAAGTTATTTCCGCTAACTGCATGAATTGCTTTGGTAAGCAGATAGGCTTCTTCATCAGAAAAATGCAGTAATTCAGATATATTTTTAAAATCACGGTCCATTTTAACAATGCCATAAAGTCCATTTTCTACTTCTATTACAAAGCCGGCATTCTTAAACGTTTGTATATACCTTTGAATGGTACGAACAGACAAATCAAATTTATCAGCAATTTCTTTTAAAGAATAACGTCTGTTTCCTGACAGAAGAAAGAGGATTTTAAGGGAACGAAGAATTTTACTTTGAGGGTTCATAAATGGTTTTTAGCAATGTCAATAATCAGAAAAATTTGGCTTGGGTTTAAAGTCTTCTCAAAGATAATAAATTTATAATTCTTACCTTAAAATTTCCTTTAGATTCTCAGTTTATTTTCGTGTCATTATTTACCAAAAAAATATTTTTATGAAAAAGTACACTTTAATTTTATCCGCCTTATTTCTTGCTTTTAGCTTTACTGCTTGTAGCCAGGATAATGTTCCGGCAGCAGTTAAAACTGCATTTAGTAAAAAATTTCCCAATGTAAAAAAAGTAAAATGGGATAAAGAAGGCAACACCGAATGGGAAGCCGAATTTGAAACTGGTGAAAAAGATATGTCGGCTAACTTCGACTTGCAAGGTAACTGGAAAGAAACCGAAACTGACCTGGAAAATGATGAAGTTCCTGCAGTAGTTTTAAACACCATTAAAGCTCAATTTCCGGGTTATAAGGTGAAAGAAGCTGCCTTTACTGAAACTCCTTCATATAGCGCCTATGAAATAGACATTAAAAAAGGAGATAAAAAAATGGAAGTAACAATTGATAAATCTGGTAAAGTACTCAGCAAAGAGAGTGCTTCAGAAGAAAAAGACTGATTTTTTTAATTATTAAGCTATATAAGCAGGAAACCTGCTTTACTAAAGAAACCCCTTTCATTAAAGGAAACCTGTAATTGATAAAATGCTTATAAAAGGCATTTTAAAATAACTATTACATATTCTTTAGTTAACAAAAGGTTTCCTGTTTTTTTAATTAATTCACATTATATTTGCAAAAAGGGGAAACAAATAAACTCATCTTTAATTCAAATTATTAATAGCATGATTCATCCTTTATATATATCACAAAAAGAAAAAAAAGCAGCTTTTATTCTTTTTGTGATTTTCATTCCAATAGTATTTTTCATCATGCCAGGAAAAGCAACAGCTCAAACTACTCTAAAGGAGTATATTGATAGCGCCAGCATTAACAATCCCCAACTTATCACACTTCAAAATCAAATTGAAATATTTAAACTTGGGAAGAAAAGCATGAAAGCAATTTATTCTGCTCCTAAGGGATATATTTCTTCTGATATTAATATTGTTCCATATTTTAATAATAAAGGAGGTCTTTTTACAACAAACCCTTCTGTAAATGCTGTTGGCTACGACATTGGTATTACCAATGGAGGCCTTTATTCTGCTTTATTTAATGTAGATTTTCCCGTATTTTCAAAAAAGAAAACTCACAATGCTTTATTTTGGCAAAACCAACAAATAAACACATTAAAAATAAGAAAGAAGAATTTACTTTTGAATATAGATCGTCAGGTTACCAATTTATATTTTACCACTTTAGGTGTACAGTTGTCGTATTTAACACAAAAAGAAACTGTAAGGTTACTTTCAGAGGAAGTTAAGATAATGGAGCACCTTACACAGAAAGGGTTATATAGACTGGTTGATTATGAGTTATTAAAAACAACTTTATCCAATGACTCTATAACTCTTAAAAATCTTGAAAACACTTTCCACATATCAATATTAAAATTAAAAAGTGCCTGCGGTATTGCAGATACTACAGTATCACTTCTTAAAACTGAAAAAATAAGACAAAATCAAGTAAATAAACTATCTTCTGTTTTTATTCAACCTTTTATTAATGATAGTATTACAGCAATTGCCCGTGACAGGTTATTTAATAACAGGTATCTTCCAAAAGTAATGTTATACTCCAATGCAGGTTTAAATGCTGTATCATTAAATGGTATAGAAAAAAAAATGGGAGTGTCGGCAGGAATAAGGTTATCATATACTTTATTTGATGGCAGACAAAAAGAAGTAAGTAAAGAACAAAGTTTAATACAAATAAATAAAGCCCGGCAATTAAAGCAATTAAAATCAAAGAACCTGATAATGCAACGTAAGTCTTTAGAAAAAGCTATAAGCGAAGCGAGAAAAAATCTTGAGCAACAAGCCAGATTAAAAATAAATTACAAAAAACTAATTAAATTATACAAAATAGAAGTACAAAAAGGTCAGGTACCCATAACCGGTTTTTTAATGGCATTAAGAAATTATAATACACTTAAGCTCAACTATGGGTTGCAAGAGATAAAACTATATCAGTTAATAAATGAATATAATTATTGGAATAACTAGAATAAGAGGTAAGATGAGGATACAGAACAAACTATTAATTATAAATGGAATTATTGTTGTTTTTCTTTTAATGTCGGGATGTAAAAACCGGGATACAAAAACAACCAATGTTTTAAAACTACCTTTACCGGCGGTAACAGTAGCCCATCCCGAAAAGGGAAATAAGATATTATTTACTTATTTTCAAGGAATAAGTAAATATTTGCAATCGGTTAATTACCGTGCAAGAGCTGCAGGTATAGTAACACATGTTTTTATTCGTCCGGGAGATCCTATTCAACCTCATCAGCCCTTATTTATACTAAAACCTGTTGAGTTAACAGCGCTGGAAAATTCAGGAACCTTGTCAAAAAAACTATTAAACAGCCGGGATACGATATTTTCAACACAAGCTGCTTTAACTAATAATATAGCTGTACAGGAAGGGGATTATGTACAACCGGGAGGATTGTTAGCTACAGCGTTTAAAAAAAATTCATTGGTGGCAATTGGTTACGTACCTTTCCATGACAAGTTACTTTTAAAACAAAATAAAAATTGTCTGGTTATTATTCCCGAGGCAAAAGCGATTTCTTCTACATTTAAAAAACCACTTTTTATCGCTGACAGCACCTCCCAAACACAGCCATATATTATTCCATTACCTTCTAATTTAATGATTCCTGCCAACATGAATTTACGCATACGCTATATCGAAAAAGAAATTAAAAACGGTCTTTTTATTCCACGTACAGCAGTACTTTCCAATGTTATGGAAACAAAATTCTGGGTGATGAAAATGAAAAATGATACCACAGCAGTAAAAATTCCTGTTGTAATTGGATGGCAGGGCAAAACCAGTGTTCAGGTCAGTTCGGATAATATAAAACCAATTGATAAGGTAATAACACAAGGTGCATACGGAATGCCTGATACTGCTTATGTAAGAATAATAAATAGAAAATAGCCATGTATCATTTTTATAATAAGTTAAAAAGTCCGCTTTTTGTATTGATGATAATTGTGGCGTTGGCAGGATTTTACTCTTATGGTAAGATGAAAACGGAACTGTTTCCAAATGTAACTTTTCCGAAGATTAAAGTTATTGCCGATAACGGACAGCAGCCTGTAGATAAAATGATGATTGCCGTTACTCGTCCATTGGAAGAAGCCATAAAAAAGAGTGAAAATCTGACTTTATTAAAGAGTATCACCTCTCGTGGAAGCTGTGAGATATCAGCTTTTTATAACTGGAATGCCGATATTAATCTTGCCAAACAGCAGGTTGATGCACGAATTACAGAAATACGCAATCAGTTGCCACCAGGCACTAATATTACCATTGAGAAAATGAATCCCTCCATTTCACCTGTTGAAGGTTATTCCCTGGAAGGAAATAAAAGTCCATTGGAATTGAGGATGCTTGCATTATACACCGTTAAACCATATCTGGAACAAATAGCAGGTATTCGCCAGGTAGGAATTATGGGGGGTAAAATAAAAGAGTATCAACTACTTTTAAATGTAAATAAAATGAGCCGGCTTGGCATTACTCCGGCAATGCTGAAAGCAGTAATGGCACAAACAAATTTTATTCGCTCTAACGGATATGCAGATGACTACCGAAGACTATATTTAAGTCTTACGAATGCTAACATAAAAAACTTACAGGCACTTAAAAATACAATCGTTAAAAGTTCAGCTACAGGCATTATAAGGGTTAAAGATATAGCAAAAGTTCAAATAGGCGAACAACGTCAATATGTTCGTATAAAGGCAAATGGCAAGAATGTTCCTTTGGTAATGGTTTTAAAACAACCGGAAGCAAACTTAATAGATATTAACCATAAATTACAAAAACGAATTACTGAACTTAACGATCATATTTTACCTAAAGGAGTTGTATTAAAACCTTTTTACAATCAGTCTAATTTTGTCAGTGATGCCATAAAAAGTATCAGGGATGTTTTATGGATAGGGCTACTACTTGCTATTGTTGTCACTATTTTCTTTTTGCGGTCACTAAAAAGCAGCTTTATTATATTGCTGAGCGTACCGTTATCACTGGCCTTCGCTTTAGTTTTATTACATGCTTTTGGCTTTGATTTTAATATAATGACACTGGGAGCCCTTGCCGCTGCCATTGCATTGGTAATTGATGATTCGGTAGTAATTGTAGAACAAATACACCGTACCCATGAGGAAAATCCGGATGAGGATTTTAAAAAGGTAGTACCTAAAGCCATCAAATATCTGTTTCCTGCTATGGTTGGCTCATCCTTATCCACCATTGTTATTTTTCTACCATTTGGAATCATGTCGGGAGTAGCCGGTGCTTATTTCAATATCATGACACAAACCATGATTATCACTTTAACGGCTTCATTTCTGGTTACATGGATTGG
>WGGC01000118.1 GCA_015491905.1 Bacteroidales bacterium
ATCCTTGCCCTGTGAAATAGCAAAAATTTCACAGGGTGAATGTGATTTAATATCCAATAACATAATTTATTTTTTCAAGGGTAAAGATATAATTTTTTTTAGTTTTTATAGTTATAAACTAAGTTTTTAGGTTTTTAGAATGTTTATTTCATAGAACTGTTTTTTGAAATGCATTTCGATCGCCTAAAGCGGTTTTGAATTGTTGAAGTGGTATGGGTATGAAAATCAAAATAAAAATCGAATACTGAAAACAACCTGCGAAGGCCTTATGTCATAAATAGTTCGTTGCAATAAAAAAGAATTAATATATGCAGACTCGTATTTTATCTGGTTGAATACATTGTTCCACCGAAACTCAAAATCAATTTTTTTCTTTTTAAGACTATATCTATATACAACACCGGCTAAATAATTAAAGTTTTCTTGTCCTGAATAATTTATTTTATTTGTTTCACAGGAAAAGCCGATATAATTTTCATTATCAGGGTAAAAGTTCAGGTTTATATAATTTTTCAAGTGCGAAAACTTGTCAATATCAGTGCCGTTAATTTTTGTTTTGAAAAATGAAAGATTACTATTATACTCTATGTTTAACCACGGCCAGAACCGTACATTTATTTTGGGCTTTACTGTTATGACCCTACTGTTGATTCGGGAAATGTTATCGTTTATAAACTGTTCGCCTTGTATATATGAAATATTAGTCTCCAAAGAGAGTGTTGTTTTTCCGGGTGAAAAATAATAACTGAAATAGCCTGAAATACGCTGGGTTATTTTAGAATTACTGTATTCTTGAGCACTTAAAACAATAGCTCCATTATCTGAAATTACACTTTTATAAATTAGATTTTGTGTGGCTATGGAAAAATTGTAACCGAAATTTGCAAACAATGAATTCAGAGGGTTGCTGTATTCTGCTTTCATAGCGTATTGCTGATTATATGTTATAGGAATAGGAACATTTCTTATTTGCAACAATTGATAATTATTCATTATATAACCATAATAAACCTGATTATTAGTGCCTAACCGCAAATGATACCCGGCGTTGCCGGTAAACTTCCAATATGCGTTACTATAATATTCAACAAACAACCCCGGCTCTGTTAGTGTTTTTCTAATCTTTTGATTTTTGTTATGTGCCGGATCGGAAAGTTTTATAAGTAAAACAGAAACGGGTAACCGGAGAAATACTTTTAGCTTTTTCGCCTCATAATAAAAATCAGTTTGAAAATAGCCTTTTATACTGTTAAGGTTAAGATGGTTTTTAAACTCTGTTCCTAAAGTTACAATGTTACCACCTGTATCCTTCTGTAAGCTGGTATTTAATCCTTGATTTATATAACGAAAACCAAGTTTTGAATTAAATTTCCAGTTCTTGTTAACAAACCCCATTCCAATAGAATTATTGGTATAAAATTTATTAATATTTGAAAACTGTTTTATACTATAGTAAGGCTTGCCGTTGTTCAGAATATTGCTAAATTGACCGGGGTTAATATGTAATGTCTGGGGTTCCTTAGAATAAAAACTTAGCGATGTAAATGTTAAAAACCTCTTTCTTACAGGTAAAATGAGCTGAAATTTATTTTTTAAAAAATGATAAGGGTTTTTTATACTTTGGTCAATTTTCGCAGAATCAGTTTTTATCATTCCTTTTTTTGAATCCCAAAAGGATTTTATTTGAAAGCTGTTTTTTAAAAACAATTTTGATATATTTTTTTCAATTGTTACATTACCTTGTAATGAATTAAAATACAGTATATTTTGAACATTTTCATTAAGCCTTAAAGTGTCATTTGGCAGGAAATAAGTAGAACTAAACTTACCTTTACTTTGCTGAACATCATTCAAATAAGAGATGTTAACCTTAATTTGATATTCATTTTTTGTTTTAAACAGATAATTGGTATTCAATAAATGAATATTATTAGCCACAAAAAATTTTTTAAAAAAATCAGGAACGGAAAGTTCTTTAATATTAAGTATGTTTTTACTGTGGTCAAGGTTATTTTCCAATGCATCTGCCAGGTCTTCTATAGTAAGTGTGTTTAAATCCCTTGAAACATCATTTCCTGTATTATTCGTTTTATATGAAGTAATAAGCTGTTGTTTTTTGGAAAAAATCATAGGTGTAATATTTACATCCCACAAAAAAGGTGGTAATCCTATACCGGCATAAACAGTTCCTGTAACAGCAATATTTTTTTTGAGTTTAATATTTAAAGAAGTCTTGTTTGTTGGAATTTTTCCTCTAAGTATCTTCTTGGGTTGATGGTTTTGCAGTATTTGAACCGATGAAACAGAAGTGTAGGGTAAATTGTCATTTGCAGTGTTGTATTTTCCTCCAAGCAGATCCATTCCTTCAATATAATATTTTTGAATTGCCCGGCCCTGATAATAAATTTTCCCATCCTGTCCTATTTCAATACCGGGCATTTTTTTAAGTACATCTGCTAAAACCCTGTCTTTTTGGTCTGCAAAAGCTTTAACTGAAAAATCGATAGTATCTCCATGTTGAGTAACCGGAGCACCTCTTATAGTTATTTCTTTTAATTTCTGCGCTTCAGGTGAAAGAATAAAAGTAAGGTTTTGGTTTTTATTCTCTACATAATATATCGAATTTCTGAAGTTTATGGAACTGGTTTTTATTTCAAGGCTGTCTGATAACGATTTTAGCTTCACTTGAAAACGTCCCAAATTATCTGACACAGTAAAAGCAATGACAATATTTTTTCCGGGCTCACTTATAAGAATATGAATTCCTTCCAGGGTTTTTCCTGTACTATCAGAAACAGTACCCTGTAGGACGGTTTGAGCACTTCCTAACAAAGGAAATAACAAAAAAATAAATTGAATAATAAAAGTGTTAAATGGTGATCTGTTCCTGTTAACATAAATATTCACCATAATTCATTTTTTTATTTTATAGATATTTAGAAGATTTTATAATAAATTTAATACCCAATTTCAATAGCGTTGTTATTCCTTCTCAATCTTTTTTTCAAATATTTGTCGCTAACATTTATTGTGATGCCCCTGCGAGCCATTCGCTCTCTGAAATTTCCAATGAAATTACGGTAAGCCTTATCAAATTTCTTTTGGGTTGTATTGATATAATTTCTTTCGGTGAATAAAATAGGTATCTGTGTTTTTATTCTTTCCAAACCTGTTAGCTCAAATACATATTGTTGACGCGAATCACCAATTTTCACAATTAAACCCGGAAGTCCATTAAATTTGTAAGGCCCTTCACTAACAGGTACTTCGGTAGTAAACCAGGCAATGTAATTCCGGCCTGCGAAATGTGTGGTTGCTTTCTGACAATGATAACCTGAAATGCTTAGCGTGTCGTTGGTAATGTGCCATGTAAATAAATTAAGCGGCTGTTGTATAAGAAAATAATTTTTAGGAGGGATTTTATCAGTAAAAGTCATCTTATTTTTGGGATAATTTTTAAATAACTTATAAAAAAATTTAGTGCTATATGCTTTAAGCTGTGCCAATCCTTCAAAAACATTGGAAAATTGAGTAACCCGTTGTATAGAATCTCTTAAATAGGAATTCAAGCTTTGAAATTTTGAAACAGAATCTCCAATAAGCAGTATCATATCTTCAGTACTGATACTTTCCTTATTGGTAGAGTCTCTTTGGTATTTTAGTAAATAAGTACATTTTATTCTAACCTGGTCAAGCAATTTATACTTACTGCCATTTGTTTGCGCCAATAATGGACTGCTAAAAATAATGAATGAAATTAAAACTAATATTTTCTGAAACATATCTTCTTTTTTAAAAAATACACCTTCTAAAACCAGACATAAATAGATTTAGAAGGTGAAAATAACTAGTGACAAATTACATCGTCAAGAATTAAAATATCATCAATAATACTATCTATACTTTGATTTTTTTCGGGACAATAATTACCTTGTACACCACATGATAATGTAAAACTAAAGCAGTCGGGAGCCGGTTGTGCCGAAACCGTGTTATTTATAACTGTACCTAGTGAAAGTGTTAACATAACTGCGGGTAACATAAAAAACTTTTTAATTTTTTTAAATTTTAAGTAAATAAATATATTAATTGTTTTGTGAGTTTTACGAATTAATAATTGGAATAAAACAGGTTGCCGGCTTTTTTGTTTAATACCTTATAAATTCGAAAAGA
>WGGC01000119.1 GCA_015491905.1 Bacteroidales bacterium
CGGATAATATAATCATTGTTTAACTCTTCCGAACTAAGATTTTTAGGGATGTTAATAACCAAATCTACTTGTTTATTTTTTATTAAATCAAATGCATTGGGTTGCATATTAACATCAGGCCAATGAACTATTGTAGTTTTAATATTATTTTTCAAATAAAAATCATGGGTGCCTTTTGTTGCGAATAATCTATAACCCTTTTTTGTTAATAGTCGTGCACTGTTAATAAGCTCTGTTTTAGAACGAGCCGGTCCGGAAGAAATCAAAATATTTTTCTTTGGTATTGTGTATCCCACAGCAAGCATAGATTTTAAAACAGCTTCATAATAATCGTCTCCAATACAACCTACTTCTCCTGTAGATGTCATATCAACACCCAGTACCGGGTCAGCCTTACTCAATCTGGAAAATGAAAACTGGGAAGCTTTAACACCAATATAATCAATATCGAACAATGTTTTTCCCGGTTTTTCAACTTTTTCACCAAGCATTATACGGACGGCATAATCAATAAAATTAGTTTTTAATATTTTTGACACAAAAGGAAAGCTTCTGGAAGCACGCAGGTTACACTCAATAACCTTAATTTCATTGTCTTTTGCTAAAAACTGAATATTAAACGGGCCACTTATATTTAATGCTTCTGAAATTTTTTTACTGATTCGTTTTATACGTCGTAAGGTTTCCACATAAACTTTTTGGGGTGGAAACATAATTGTTGCATCTCCGGAATGAACTCCTGCAAATTCAACATGCTCAGAAATGGCATACACAACGATATCACCATTATCGGCAACGGCATCCATTTCAATTTCTTTAGCCCCTTCAATGAACTTGGATACTACTACCGGATATTGTTTAGAGACTTGCAACGCCAGGTTTAAAAAGTGTTCCAGTTCTTCTTTATTTGAGACTACGTTCATAGCTGCACCAGATAACACATAAGATGGGCGCACCAATACCGGAAACCCATTTTTTTTAGTAAAGGCAAATATATCCTCTAAGCTTGTTAATTCTTTCCATTCGGGTTGGTTTACACCAATTCTATCTAACAAATCAGAAAATTTATACCTGTTTTCAGCTTCATCAATAGAAGTGGGGGAAGTGCCTAAAACAGGAATTTGTTTTTTATAAAGCCGCATGGCTAGATTATTGGGAATTTGTCCTCCGGTAGAAACAATAATACCTATAGGATGCTCTATTTCATAAATATCAAGGACTCTTTCCAATGTTAGTTCTTCAAAATACAACCTGTCGCATGAGTCATAATCAGTAGAAACCGTTTCTGGATTATAATTTATCATCACCGACCGGAAACCTTTCTTTCTTAATGTTTGTAATGCATTTACGCTGGACCAGTCGAACTCCACACTGCTGCCTATACGGTATGCCCCTGAACCTAAAACAATTACAGACTTTTCTTTGCTGTTATAAGAAATATCATTTTCTGTTCCATGATAAGTTAAATACAGGTAATTAGTTTGTGCCGGATATTCTGCAGCAAGGGTGTCAATTTGTTTTACCACTGGAAGAATACCTTTTTTCTTACGAAAATTTCTAACTTCCATAATTTCTTTATCAGTACTGCCAATATGTTTTTTGTCGTATACAAGTCTGGCAATTTGGAAATCGGAAAAGCCAGATTTCTTAGCCCTGCTAATCAATGCCGGAGGTAGTTCAAATATATTTTTAAATGAAAGTAATTCTTTCTCTAATACCGAAATATTATATAGTTTTTCCAAAAACCAACGGTCTATTTTTGTAATTTGATGAACCTTTTCCGTAGTCCACCCCTTTTTAAAAGCTTCTGCAATAATAAAAATACGTGTATCAGTAGGGTTCCGTAAACTTTCCTCCATATTATCGTCAGTGATAAAACTATTAGCTGCAAAACCATGCATTCCCACACCTATCATACGGAGACCTTTTTGTATTGCCTCCTCAAAACTTCTGCCTATTGCCATTACTTCTCCCACACTTTTCATACTGGAACCTATTTCACGGGAAACTCCAATAAATTTATTCAAATCCCATCGGGGGATTTTAACAGTAAGATAATCCAATGCAGGTTCAAAAAACGCCGGTGTTGTTTTAGTAACTGTATTTTTAAGTTGGTGCAGCCCAAAGCCTAACCCCAGCATGGTTGCTACATATGCCAATGGGTAACCGGTTGCTTTAGATGCCAATGCACTGGAACGTGATAATCGTGCATTCACTTCAATTACACGGTAATCTTCCGATTCAGGATCTAATGCATATTGAACATTACACTCTCCAATAATACCCACAGCTCTGACAATTTCTATAGATAGTTTACGTAATTTATGATATTC
>WGGC01000120.1 GCA_015491905.1 Bacteroidales bacterium
AGATTTGGAAAACGGAACAATAGAAGTAGCCCGCCGGGATACTCTTGAAAAAGAAATACTCCAAATGGAGGATATTGATGAAAAAGTAGAAAATTTACTCGAACAAATTCAACAAAATATTTTTCAAAAAGCTCTTGATTTTCGTGAGGAACATACGTTTAAGGTTGATACCTGGCAAGATTTTAAAGAAAGAATTGAGAAAGGTGGGTTTGTTTGGGCACATTGGGATGGGACTCCGGAAACAGAACAAAAAATAAAAGATGAAACAAAAGCTACTATTCGTCTTATTCCTTTAGAGCAGGATAATGAAAGTGGAAATTGTATTTATACCGGAAAACCGTCAAAAGGTAGAGTAGTTTTTGCAAAATCATATTAATTAATCTAAGGGGGTTTTTACTCCCTTTTTTTATTTATTTTCATATGTTTTGAAAATGTTTATATAAACAGGCTATGTCAGAAAAAAATTTATTTAAACCTGCCAGTAAAAAAGAAAAATTGCAAGCTTTTGGAAGGCTATTGGATATTATGGATGATCTGCGATCGGGTTGCCCATGGGATAAGGAACAAACATTGGAGAGTTTGCGTCACCTTACCCTTGAGGAATCGTATGAATTATCGGATGCTATTTTGCAAAATGATTTAAAAGGTATTGGAGAAGAATTGGGTGATTTGATGCTTCATTTGGTGTTTTATGCAAAAATTGGAGAAGAAAAAAATGCTTTCGATATAAAAACAATATTAGATGGTATTTCTGATAAATTGGTTTTTCGTCATCCACATATTTATGGTGATGTAAAAGTAAATAATGCTGAAGAGGTTGCAGATAACTGGGAGAATCTTAAATTAAAAGAAGGTAAAAAATCGGTTCTCTCTGGTGTTCCTCAATCTTTACCACCGTTACTAAAAGCATACCGTATGCAGGAAAAAGCTAAAGGCGTTGGATTTGAATGGGAAAACCGTCATCAGGTTTGGGAAAAGGTTATGGAAGAAATGAATGAGCTGAAAGAGAATGTTAACCATAATGAGTCAAAGGATAAAATAGAAGATGAGATGGGTGATGTTTTTTTTGCATTAGTAAATTATGCACGGTATCTGGGTGTGAACCCTGATGATGCTCTGGAGCGAACTAATAAGAAATTTATCAGAAGATTTAATTACATTGAAACTCAGGCTAAAAAAACAGGAAAACCTCTTGCTAAAATGACACTTGAGGAAATGGATAAGTATTGGAACCAAGCTAAAGGTTTAGAATAAGTTAGTTCTTTACTTATATTTTTAGGTATACTAATCTTTTTTTGGCAAGGAGTTGGTAAGTATTTGGAAAAACATTTTGAAATCTGAAAACAGACTCCATAAAGGATATTTAAATGTTGCCGGTTTATTTTTCTCAAAGAAAAAATGGCCAACCCACGCAAATCCATATCCAATAATTGGAATAGCCCACCACAATTTACCCCATGTTCCGGATATAGTTAAATAAATTGCGAATAAAATTAATAGTCCTGTTCCTGTGAAATGTAACTTCCTGCATACATTATTTTGGTGTTCACTTAAATAAAAAGGATAAAATTCCTTATATGTCTTTATTTTTTCCATATATTTTAAAATGTAAGTTGGTGATCTGATAATGGTAAACTTCTGTACCTTTTGCCTGTGACGGCATAAATAGCATTAACGATTGCCGGAGCAATAACAGGAACTCCCGGTTCGCCTATTCCGGTAGGGGCTTCATGGTTTTCTACAATTTGAACATTAACTTTTGGCGACTGTGGCATTCGTGTTAATAAAAAATTGTTGAAATTATTTTGCTGCACTACTCCGTTTTTAACAGAAATTTTACCATAAAAAGCCAGTGACATCCCAAATATTGCAGATCCTTCCATTTGAGCTTTAATGGTGTCGGTATTTATCGTTTGACCACAATCAACAGCCATACTAATTTCTTCTACAGTTATTTTATTTTGTTCAACCTTTACTAAAACAACAGCTGCTACATAACTTAAAAAACTGTAATGTACAGCAAGCCCCATACCATAACCTTTTGGTAATGACCTGCCCCATTCAATATTTTTAGCAGCAATTTTTAAAACGTTTTTTAGCCTGCTGGTGTTTAAATTAAATGATTGATTTCCAAAATTAATTTTTCTGTCTGGGCCAATTAACTTTAGTCTGTATTCTAAAGGATCGTATTTGGCAGCATAAGAAAGTTCATCAGCAAAAACATTGATGGCAAATCCCTGAAAAATATTGCATACAGACCTCAGCCATCCAATTCTTACAAATGCTTCAGCTTTTGCATTTTCTACCTGAATATTTGGAATGTTGAATGGCAGATTTGTGGCTCCTGAAGCTAATTCCCAAGGTGCAGCATACTCAGTTCCCGGTCTAAATATTGATGATATGGATGGAAAAGCCAGCCTGTGAAGCCAACCGGTTGTATTTCCTTTTTCATCAATGGAAGCTTCCAGGTGTTGGGCACTTATTGTATGGTAATAATCATGACGGATATCATTTTCACGTGTCCACACAACTTGAACAGGTTTTCCTGTTTTTTTTGAAATAATAACTGCTTCCAGAGCAAAATCAACTTGTGACTTCCTGCCAAAACCTCCTCCCAAAAGGGTTACATGAACTGTTACATTATTTTCCGGAATTCCCAGATA
This sequence comes from Bacteroidales bacterium, assembly GCA_015491905.1. Classification (GTDB taxonomy): domain Bacteria; phylum Bacteroidota; class Bacteroidia; order Bacteroidales; family F082; genus Sulfidibacterium. Next base: position 2,664 of record WGGC01000120.1, read on the forward strand.
TTTAGCTGCGTCTTTTCTTACGCGCTGAGGAGCCTGTGTTGGAGACCATATAGTACAAGTATCCTTTGTTACAATGGCTACTGTATTAGGTGTTTCCATAGAAACATGAGCCAGATGAGGAAGGCGAAATGTTGACTTTATAATTTTTGTTGCTCCTTGGAAGGCTTGTTTAGTATTTCCAACTTGCTTTACTACTTTGGCAGAATTCAAAACACGTTTGGTTAGTGTTTCCATAAACTTATCAGTGTCATAAGTACCATTAGGGCCGGCTTTCCAATCTGTTTTTAATTTTTTTATTGCTTCCATTGCTGTCCATGTTGTGTCGGCAACAACGGCAATACCACCCAGTGGCCCAAAAGGACCTTTAATTCTGGGAATCTCAAAAATATCACTAACTCCTTTAACTTTTTCGGATTCTTGCTTATCATATCTAATTACGCTGCCATAGGTTACTGGTGGTCGGGCAATGACAGCATATTGCATTCCGGGTAACCTTATATCCAAGCCAAATGTAGCGGTTCCATTTGTAATTTCTTTTACATCTACACTCTTAAGCGCTTTGCCAATGTAATTGAAGTCTTTTGGTTTTTTTAATCGTATTTTTTTTGGTGGTGTTATTTTTGATGCTGGTTCTACCAGGTCACCATAAAATATTTTTTCAGAAGTCCCTTTCTGGTATACATAATGTTTCTCGGCAATACAGGATGAAACAGGAATTCCCCACTTTATGGCGGCAGCTTCAATAAGCATTTCCCTTACGGAAGCACCAATTTCCCTTAAGGGCATGAATAAAGTTCGTACGCTACGTGAACCATCGGTATTTTGATTTCCGTACTTTGGATTTCCTTCTGCCTGGATTACTTTTACATAAGACCAGTCTGCATCCATTTCATCAGCAATGATTGAACTTAAAGATGTTCTGACACCTTGCCCCATTTCCGACCGGGTAACAACCAATTCACAATTTCCATCTGGATATAAAAATACAAATAGGTTAGGATTAAAAACATCAGGGGTATTTTTATTTTTAGAAAAAACTACTTTTGAAGGAAGGTGCACCGCCAAAATTAAAACCGTAGAATACTTTCCAAGTGTTTTAACAAATTTACGCCGGCTTATATTTTCAATTTCCTTCATCCTCTTCCTTTTATTGTTTCTTTAATAGCTTTTTTAATTCTGGAATAGGTTCCGCAACGGCATATATTACCCGACATTGCAATCTCAATTTCATCATCACCGGGGTTGGTATTGTTTTGTAGAAATGCTGCAGCAGTTACCAGCTGACCTGATTGGCAAAATCCACATTGTGGAACATTTTCTTTTTGCCAATTATCTAATAAGTCTGAATTTTCTTTTTCTAACCCTTCTACTGTAGTAATTTGTTTCCCTTCTGCAAACGAAATAGGTGTAATGCATGATCTAATAGGATTACCATCTAATAATACTGTACAAGCACCACATAACCCTGCACCACATCCATATTTAGTACCTGTGAAATTTAGTACGTCTCTTAATATCCATAAAATTGGCATCTTTGGATCCGCTGAAATTGATTGTGATTTCCCATTTAAGTAAAATGAAATCATATTTAATCATTTAAATATTATGTTTTCAAAAATAATCAAAACTTTCTAATATAGAATTATTATAAATAAAAAGTGTAAAATAATTTTAAAAATAGATTATCAGCTTATTCCGTTGGGCATAGATTTTTATAGCCTCTTATATTTTTTTGCTCAAAAAATGTTTTAATTTATTTTTTAAGAAAGACTTCACTTAAGAGTAATAAATTTAATTGATAAAAGAAATATTATGAATAATCAAAACTACTCCAATCCAAAAATTCACGTAATATAGATGTGGGTGGAATTTCCTTTTCAGGAATGGGCATTAAATATGATAAAAATTTAAGTAATCGTTTTGCTTCTGCATATTCTGGAACAACCGGCGGAACTTCTTGTAAAAGTGGTTCTGCCCATTTTTTCAGAACTCCTAACTCAAATAAAAGTGCAGTATTAAACATAATATCAGCTTCTTCCTGATATGGGAAAATATTTTTTTCTTCTCCTTTCCTAACACTGGGCCAGCGCTGTAATGTTTCAAGGGCTGAATAACCCCGATATAAATTGTCGCGAACCATTCTTCGTATTAACCGGTTGTCGGTAGTTGGAATTCTGTTGGACGAATCTATGCTTAGTGATGTTAGTGCCGACACATATATTTTATACTTCCTTTCTTTTGGAATAAACTGTGTTAAAACCGGGTTTAAACCATGAATTCCTTCCACAACTACAATTCCATTCTTTTTAAGTTTTAATGTTGTACCATCATAGTATCTTTTCCCATTTGAAAATGAAAACTTTGGTAATTTAATTTCTTTTCCATCAAATAAATCAAGAAGGTTGTCATTAAAAAGTTTTATATCTAATGCATATGGACTTTCAAAATCATAATTTCCATTTTCATCTTTTGGGGTTAACTCTCTGTTTACAAAATAATTATCCATAGATATTACAACCGGTTTAAAGCCTGATACGCTTAATTGTACTCCAAGGCGTTTAGAGAAGGTAGTTTTTCCTGATGAAGATGGTCCTGAAATTAAAACTACCTTTACATGGTCTTTTTTACGATAAATTTGATCAGCAATTTGTGCCAGTTTTTTCTCTTGCAAGGCTTCGGTAACTTTAATAATATCGCCAATTTTGCCTTCCATATTAATTTCGTTAAGTTTTCCTACATTAGGCACCCCAATAATTTCATTCCATTCTTTTGATTCCTGAAATATTTCAAATAGTTTATTTTGGATTATTATTTTTTCCAACTCATCCGGGTTTTCTCTTTTTGGAAGAACCAACAGCATTCCGTTATAGTACTTTACCAGATCGAATTTTTTTATGTATCCTGTGGAGGGCACCAGATAACCATAAAAATAATTTACAACATTATCTAAACGATATACAGAACTGTAAAACTGTTTACGGGTTCTCATTAAAGTGCATTTATCTTTTAACTTAAACTTTTTAAATATCTCAAGAGCATATTCGGTTTTTATTTCTTCACGTGTAAAAGGCAGATCTTGATCAATAATTTCCAGCATTCTCTTTTTTAGTCTGTTTACTATTTCCTGGTGAGGATGTTTTCCTAAAATACTTTCCAGACTGCAATACAGGCCTTTGGAAACAGAATGCTCAATTTTTAAATTATATTCCGGATATAAATCCTGCGTTGCTTTAAACAATATCATGGATAAAGAACGTACATACATTCTTTTACCATCCCAGTGATGATAATCGATAAATTCTACTGTTTTGGGTTTATATATCATATAATCCAATTCTTTTAAAGTATGATTTACCATAGCACCAAGAGTAGGAAAATGGTTGCTTATTTTTTGATCTTTAGCAATTTCTAATAACGAAGTTCCAAATGGGTATTCTTTTTCTTTTTTATTATTTTCAATAAATATTTTGTATAACTTTTCCATGTTTCAATTTTTTATACAAAGATAAAAGGACAAATGGATATTCCACTTGCCCTTTTAATAAATTAAAAAAATTATATTGATCTTATTTATTTTTTCTTTCTTGTTATTTTTTTAATTGCTACTTTTCCTGAATAAAGAGCATGATACATTGATGGAACAATTATCAGTGTTAAAAAGGTGGCAAATGTCAATCCAAAAATCACTGTCCACGACATTGGGCCCCAAAAGGCAGTATTGTCTCCACCAAAAAATAATTGAGGATCAAAATATTTTAACCAGGTAAAAAAATTGATATTTAACCCTATTGCTAATGGAATTAATCCTAAAACAGTTGTAATTGCTGTTAATAAAACAGGACGTAATCTGGTTTTCCCAGCCTCTACAATACATTCGCGTGCTATATCCATAGGCAAATCATCATCTTCTTCCAGTCCCATTTCCTTTTTCTTCCTTAGTTTCACCAGTCCTATATAATCAATTAGTACAATTGCATTATTTACTACCACCCCGGCAAGTGAAACAATACCTATTCCGGTCATGATTACAATAAAATCCATATGGAATGTTGCCAAACCTCCGAAAACGCCGATAGTACTTAAGACGACACTGAACATTATTATAGAAGGCTTTACAAATGAGTTAAACTGGCTTACCAATATAATCATTATAAGTGCCAATGCTATTAGCAAAGCACGGGCAAGAAAATCTGAAGCCTGCGACTGCTCCTGTTGTTCACCGGTAAAGGAGTATTTATAACCGGAAGGAAGCTGAAACTTAGCAAGAATTTTTTTTAATTTTCCATTAATTTCATTTGCATTATATCCTTTTATAACATTTGAGTAAATAGTAATAGTCCTTTTTCTGTCAATTCGGGTAATAGCACCATAAGTTGATCCGTAACTGTAACTTGCTACTGAAGATATGGGAACCTGAATAATGCGTCCTGAAGATTGTGATCTGAATGTTATTCGCTGGTTCATTAAATCGGGAATGTTATACCTGAATTTATCAGCTAATTTCATTCTGATTTTATATTCATCTTCTCCCACTTTATAATCAGAAATTTCCTTGCCAAATAATGCAGTTCTTATGGCATCTCCAATTTGTGCCGTAGATAATCCAAATCGACGTGCTTTATCTCTGTCAACATGAATTAAGATTTCAGGTTTTCCAACATCAAGATCAATTTTTAACCCTTCTATACCGGGAATGTTATGTGCATTAATTGTTGCCCTGATAGAGTCTGTTATGGGTAATAAAGTTTTGAAATCTTTACCGCTTACTTCAATGTTTATTGGATATCCAACAGGAGGCCCTTCTCTTTGTTTTTCAAGAGAAATGTTTACTCCGGGATATTTGCCTATTAAACTATCACTAAGTATTCTCATAATAGTTGAGGTGTTTACTCCATGACGATATTGATAGTCTACAAAATTAATAGTGATAATTCCTTTATTTGGCGCTCCTCCCTGACTTTTAAATCCTTCGTTTTGTCCAACAGCTCCCTTTCCGGTTACCGTTAATACTGATTCTACGATATTCATATCAGGTTTGAGGATATGATAGACTTTTTTTTGCAAAACCTGCATAACCGAATCAGTTGACTCAACATCTGTTCCTATAGGCGTTTCTGCAAGTACATTTATTAGTTTAGGTTGTGTAGAGGGGAAAAAATCAACTTTTGGCTTCGATCCAAAATAAAAGAAAATGGTTAAAATTAGTAAAGCAAAAGTCCCGGCAATTAACCAGTAGGAGTTTCTTTTCCTTAACGCAAACCGAATAAATTGTAAATATGTTTCTTCAAGCCACACTAAAAAAACTTCCTGGAACCATATACTTAACTTTGTTAAAAAGGCAAGATTTAATAAGCCTAATATGGCAGCAATAATTAATAACGAACCTAATAAATTCCAGTGTAATAAATATGAAATAATTGCCAAGCCTGTGAATATTCCCACATAAATAAGGCTTTTCTTTAATTTAGGTAATGAAGTGTTTTCACCAGGTTTGTAAAAGTCAATAAAAGCTACCGGAATAATTACCAAAGCATTAAGCAATGATGCAGTAAGTACAATAATTAGTGTTATAGGTAAAAATTTCATAAATTCCCCCATAATACTGTTCCAAAATATAAGAGGAAGAAATGCTGCCAAAGTCGTGGCTGTGGATGTTATAATAGGCACAGCTACTTCACCGGTACCTTGTTTGGCGGCTTCTTTTAACGAGAACCCTCTTTGTACAAAACGATATATATTTTCTGTAACAACTATGGCATTATCAACTAACATACCAAGGGCTAAAATAAGTGCAAATAATACCATCATGTTTATCTTGTACTGAGCAATTCCCATTACCATAAAAGCTATTAACATTGACATTGGTATGGAAAGGCCAACAATTAATGAGTTTCGCGTTCCTAAAAAAAGGAATAAGACACCTATAACCAAAATAACCCCCATTATAATGCTGTTTTCCAGATTGTTAATCTGACTTATTACCTGTTTAGACTGGTCGTTGGTAATGGTAATACGTAAATTGGAAGGAATTAAGTTTGATTTTCGTGCTTGTTTTATTACGGTAGAAACCTGATCAATGGTAGAAAGCAAATTTTCACCACTTTTTTTAATAATTTGTAGGGTAACAACAGGCTGTTTATCTAAATATGAATAACTTTCCCTGTCTTTAAATCCAAATACAACATTTCCAATATCACGCAGGTAAACAATATTTCCTTTATCTCTTTTTACGATAATGTTTTCAATTTGTTTTGGATTCTTAAATTCACCTATTAACCTTATCGACCGTCTAAAATCCCCAATTTTAACATTCCCTCCTGATATGGACATGTTTTCATATTTAACTGCATTTTCCACGTCTGCATAGCTAACTTGCATGGCGGCCATTTTAAAAGGATTTAAATTTATTTTTACCTCTCTGTTTGTGATTCCGGTTATTTTCACGCTTGATACTTCAGAAATTGGTTCAATTTCATCTTTTAAGTCATTTGCGTAATTTTTTAATGTGCTTGGACTGTAATTCCCTGAAAGATTGATATTCATAACCGGAAATTGCGAAACATCAATATCTGTAACTAATGGATCTGAAGGCAAGTCATCAGGCAAGTCGCTTTTTGCCTTATCAACAGCATCTTTAATGTCGTTTAATGCTTTACTGATATTTACATTGGTATGAAATTCAATAAATATATTTGAAGCATCTTGAGATGATATGGAAGTCATCTTTTTAATGCCTTTAACTGATTCTATTTGCTTTTCCAGTGGACGTGTTACTAAATTTTCCATATCTACCGGAGGGTTTCCGGGGTATATGGTTTGAACCATTATAGTGGGTATTTTAATGTCCGGAAATAATTCTTTAGGCAGTGTGTTATAAGCTATTATTCCAAAAATAACGGTAACTATGGCAAATAGATAAACTGTATTCTTATTGTTTATAGCCCATGTGGATAAACCGAAATTTCTTTTTATATTTTTATCGTTTTCCTGATTCATATTTTTATGTTTTCAAAACTTATCTGTTTTCAAGAAAAATTATTTTTTGATTATTAATATGGAACCGTTAGACACATTGTTAAAGCCCTTTTCTACTACGACATCTCCTGGTTTTATGCCATTTATAATTTCAGTATATCTTCCTGAAGAAAGTCCGGTTGTAACATATTTTTTCTTTGCCAGTTTAACACCTTCTTTATTTTGTATTGCCAGGTATAAATAATCTCCTTTCATGTCTTTCCTTATAATATAAGATGGAACAACAAGTGCTTGGCTGTTGGTGTAATCATTTATTGTTAATATAGCTATCATATTTGGTTTTAATAATTCACCGGGGTTGTTGATTTTAAATTGTAATTCGAAAGTTCTGCTTTGAGGGTTAATTACTTCCCCTATACGATAAACCTTTTCAGTTCTTTTTATATTTGGATATGTAGGGAAAGTTATCTCTACAAGTTCTCCTTTATGAATAATTGGTAAATATGATTCGGAAACTTCTGCATTAACATATACCTTTTGTAAATTAACTAGATGAAAAAGTGGACGCCCGGGCATTGCTATTTCACCCTCTTTTATTGATATATTAGCAATATATCCTGCAAAAGGCGCATAAATAAACGACTTTTTATATTGTGTCTGTAGGTTCTTCAATTTACTTTTTAAACTTTCATAATTTGTTTTTGCCTGTAGGTATTGTAACTCTGACCCAATATGTTTATTCCATAAGTTCTTCTGTTTGTTGTAAGTAAATGTTGCCAAATTAAGAGCTGATTTTACTTCATTAATGTTGTTTTTAATTATATCTGTTTCTAATTGAGCCAGTAACTGGCCTTTGCTTACCTTGTCTCCCTCATGTACCAGAACTTTTTCAACCTGTCCGGATACCTGTGGACTTAAAATAGCTTCATTAACACTTTGTATATTTCCTGAAGCAGTAAAGAAATGCTTAAATAGTTTTGGTTTAATTGTAACTGTTGTAACCATTACCTTCAACCCTGAAACTTTTTTCTTTTTCAATTGTTGAGAATTGAACTCTTCCTGAAGCTTTGAAATTTTTGAATTTAACTTGTTGACTTGTTTTTGATATGCGATAATTTCTTTTTCTACTCCTGATTTCTTTTCTTGTTTGCAGGATGCAACAAAAAATAGTAAGATTATGGAAGAAAAGAATATAACTGATTTTTTCATGCTATTATAATTTATATTTAATTCTGTTTAGAATATTTTTATTTTGAAATATCAAATTGATCCATATTTTTATTTAAATAATCTATCCCTTTCTGACTTAGTATTCCATATAAATGATAAAGAAACATTTCTTTACCAAATTGTGGAGAAAGTAACTCTTCTTGTGTAAATAATTTACTGTCGGCCAGGCTTTCTACTCTAAGAATATTTAATTTGGTAATGACTTCTTCGTTTAATTCTTTGCGATAAAAACCTTCTTTTTTACCTCTTATAAGATTATTTTTAATATTTTCCTGTATTATTTCTCGCTTTTCAATGCAAACATTATGAAATATTTCGGGATAGTACTTTTTCAAATCAAATTCAAAACTGGGAAAGTGATCTTTTAATAGTTGAAGATAATGCTTGAAAATACCAAACATTTCATCCATAGCATTATTTACATTTTGTGTGGCCTCAATAAATTTTTCTTTTTGATATTCCATTTGAATTTTGATGGTTTTTGAGACAAGGTCTGATTTATCTGAAAATATTCCATATAATGTTTTCTTTGAAATACCTAATTCGTGTGCAACATCATCCATAGTAACACTCTTTATTCCGTAACGATGGAATAAATTAGCAACTTGTTTTATAATTTCTTTTTCTTCCATTTTTTATTAATTGGCTTTTGTAGTAAGATTTTGTAATTTTTCTGCGGCTTGCAATAGAGAAAATTCGGCATTTATAAACCCATTTTCTGCAGTTAAGAATTGATTGTGGGTATTGAGTAAATCAAGGCTGGATGCCATCCCTTGAATATATTTCTCTAATGTCTTATTGTAAATTTTTTCAGCTATTTTTTTGTTTTTTCTTTTGTTGATATATACCTTTATCGAATTCTCATATTCATTTTTTAATGTCTGAAATTGAATTTTTAACTGATCGGCAGTCTGTTTCTCCAATATTTGAGTTTTTTCATAATTCAGCTTAGCTTGTTTAAGACTTGACCATCTTTTTCCACTTGAAAAAACAGGTATCCTCATTGTAATACCAATTACAGCACTTTGGTACCATTTTTGCGAATTAAAAAAGTTCCATACTGGCCTTTGTGCTTGTGTTTCATAGTTTACAATACCATTTATCGATGGAAAATATGCAGCCCTTGCAAGACCAACCTGTAGTTTTGATAGTCTTTTCATCGCTTTTACTGTTAATAAATCTATATTTTGATTTACTTCAAACTTTGGTATCGAAATTAATTGTTTGTCTTTTAGGATAATTAATTCAGGTAGATTCTGGGATAGTAAAACTGAGTCTTTTTCTTTTAATCCCAGGTAAAATTTGAAAAGGGCTGTGGCTATTCTGTATTGATTTTGCATATATGCCCGGGAGGCTTTTAAATTTGATACCATCAAACTTAACTGATCAACATCTGTATCCTGTAAAAGACCTTCTTTATAAATCTTTTTTGTTTGTATATATAGTTTTTTGGTAATTGCTAAAGTTGAATCGATTATATGTAACCCTTCTTTTACTGATAGTATCTGAAAATATGTCTCGGAAACTTTTTCTTTTACAGCTAATTTGTTTTTGAAAAAATCCTTATTTGTTCTTTCTAAAGACGCTTTGGCAGCTTTCAAACCAATAAAATACCGTGCATCAAAAATTAACTGTGTGAATTGGCCGCTTAAATTTGCGTCATATCGTGTTCCAAACTGAACCGGCAAAGTTTGCCCCGGCTTTCCGGCTAAATCTCCGGGAAGGAAAAATACCGGTCGGGCCACATTGTCATGATATGTAACTGATGCGTTTATTTGCGGCAACCCTTCAGCTATAGATTCTTTAATTTTTTGTTTGGCAAGCTCAAGATCTTTTCCTGAATTTATTAAACCATAGTTATTGCTGTAAGCATATTCTACAGCCTGTTCTAAATTGAGATGTAATACCTTTTGGGCAAAAGTGTTTTCTGCAAAAAATGAACCCCAAAAAATTATTGTACTTATAATAATGGCTTTTTTATTCATTTGAATTATTTTTTATATAACAATCGGCAAAAGTATAAAAATATACACTATGGAAACTGTAATAGTAAAAAAGTTTCCATAGTGTATATTAATTAAATAAAAATATTCCATTTAAATTATAAAAAATATGGAATCTATTAAAAAACAGATTTTATGCTTGTATAACGAATTATTTACATTTTTTTATCTTTGTCGGAGTTAATTTAATAATAATAAATTATAAATATCTATGAAAACAATTCCTGCTTTATTTGAAGGGAGTGTAAATAAATTTACTGAAAATCCATTGGTTTGGGAAAAATTTGAAGGAAAATATAAAAAAATTACTTTTAAAGAGATTAAAGAGTATGTTTATTCTTTTGCTTCAGGATTAATGGGGCTTGGGATTAAAAAAGGAGACCGGGTAGCATTGTTATCCGAAGGAAGACATGAATGGTTGGTTTCTGAATTGGCTATTTTGTATTTAGGCGCCATAAACGTTCCGTTATCTGTAAAAATTAACGAACCTGCCGAATTAACTTTTAGAATTAAACATTCGGAGTGTAAATGGGTAATTGTTAGTAGCCGGCAATTAAATAAAATCAGGGCAATAAGAACTGAAATTCCAAAGGTTTCGGCAGTAATAGTTATAGATGAAGCGGATGTTGATTCCTCAGCTCATGAAATTGAATATGAAAAGGTTTTTAATACCGGAAAAAAATTATTACCCGGGTTAAAAGATGATTTGGTAAAAATTAGTTCAGAAATAAGTCCAAATGATTTGGCAAATATTAGTTATACATCCGGAACAACTGCTGATCCAAAAGGAATTATGCTTACACATCGAAATTACACTTCAAATGTGGAGCAAGCAAATTCATTAATGACGGTTACTCCTGATTTCATCACTTTACTGATTTTACCATGGGATCATTCGTTTGCTCATACAGTGGGGCTGTATACTTTAATTCGACAAGGAGCCAGTATGGCAGTTGTGGAACTAGGGAAAACCCCTATGGAGACATTAAGAAATATTCCTAAAAATATTAAGGAAATTAAGCCTACATTTTTATTGAGTGTGCCGGCATTGTCAAAAAATTTCAAAAAAAATATTGAAGCCGGAATTAAAGCAAAAGGCGATACTCTTTATCATTTATTTCATCATGCTTTAAATATTTCTTATATATATAACGGGCTTGGTTTTGATAAAGGAAAAGGGTGGAAGGCTTTTTTAAAACCTCTTGTTTTAATGTATGATAAAATTTTGTTTAGCAAAATAAGAGAAAACTTTGGTGGAAATCTTAAATTTTTTATTGGAGGAGGTGCTTTACTTGATTTAGATTTACAAAAGTTCTTTTATGCCATAGGGATTCCTATATATCAGGGATATGGATTATCTGAAGCCTCACCGGTAATTTCTTCAAATGCACCATTAAAACATAAATTGGGCTCTTCGGGTTTTTTAGTGGAAAATATTGAAGTAAAAATTTGTGATGATGATGGCAATGAAGTTCCTTTAGGAGAAAAAGGTGAAATTGTTGTTAGAGGTGAAAATGTAATGAAGGGTTATTGGAAAAATGAATCTGCTACAGCTGAAGCATTAAAAGGTGGGTGGCTACATACAGGCGATATGGGATACCTTGATAAAGATATGTTTTTATATGTTTTAGGGAGATTTAAAAGTTTGCTAATAGGTAATGACGGAGAAAAATACAGTCCGGAAGGTATAGAAGAAGCTTTGGTAGAACAATCGCATTATATTGATCAGTGTATGTTGTATAATAACCAAAATGCATATACCATTGGGCTGGTATATCCAAATATGACAGCTCTAAAGGCATCTTTAAAAGAAAAAGGTATAACTGATGATAAAGAAAAACATATTTTAGATTTGATAAAAAAAGATATAGATGAATTCTTCCCAGGTGGTAAATATCATAATCAATTTCCTTCCAGATGGTTGCCGTCAGCTATAGGAATTATGGAAGAGCCTTTTACCGAAGATAATAAAATGTTGAACTCTACCATGAAGATGGTACGAAACCGGGTTGTAGAGCATTATAGAGAATTAATAGATTATCTTTACACACCTGAGGGAAAAAATATTCATAATAAAAAGAATTATCAGATAATAAAAAAAATATAAATTAAGCTTTTTATTAATATTCTGTTATTTAGACCATGTTTAAATTTAATTATTTAGTGATTTTTAAGATAAGCCAAAGATAAAAATAGTCTTAATTTAGTATATTTGATATTTCAAAAAATAATGTTTTAATCATAAAAAAATTATAAAATCATGAAAAAAGTAACTGTAGTTGGTGCCGGGGCAGTAGGAGCAACCTGTGCTGATGTTTTAGCACAAAAAAACTTTCTCGATGAAGTTGTTTTAATAGATATTAAAGAAGGACTTGCTGAAGGTAAAGCTCTTGATATATGGGAAAGCTCAGCAGTTAATCATTTTGATACCAGAGTTAAAGGTTTTACCAACGATTATTCTAAAACCGAAGGCTCGGATGTTGTAGTTATTACCTCAGGAAAGCCCAGAAGTCCGGGAATGTCTCGTGACGACCTGATTTCAACCAATGCTAAAATAGTAAAATCGGTTACTGATAATATTATGGCTGCATCTCCTGATGCAATTATAGTTATCGTATCAAACCCTCTTGATGTAATGACCTACGCTGCACATATGGCTTCCGGAAAACCTGCCAATAAAGTCTTTGGCCAGGCCGGGGTTCTGGATACTGCTAGATATAGAGCATTTTTGGCTGAGGAATTAAATGTTTCCCCAATGGATATTCAGGCTCTGCTTATGGGTGGACATGGTGATACTATGGTCCCTTTGCCTAGATACACTACGGTTTCAGGAATTCCTGTAACAGAATTAATTAGCAAAGAAAAACTGGATGCTATTGTAGAGAGGACCAAAAAGGGAGGTGGTGAAGTTGTTAATTTACTTGGAACTTCAGCATGGTATGCTCCGGGAGCTTCTGCTGCTCAAATGGTTGAGTCTATTGTTCAAAATCAAAAACATATTTTCCCTTGCTGTGTTCGCCTTGACGGACAATGGGGTTTAAAAGATATTTATGTTGGTGCTCCTGTTAAACTGGGAAGAAATGGAGTTGAAGAAATTATTGAGATTGAACTGAATGAAGAAGAAATGGCTCTGCTAAACACTTCTGCAGGTCACGTTAGAGACGTAATGAACGTATATGATAAAATGAATTTAAGTTAATGAGTCAATTTTAAACAAAAAAAGCCGCTAATTTTAGTGGCTTTTTTTGTTTAAAAATGTGCCGAAAAACAAATCTTATAATTTTTTTAATTTAAAGAATAGCGCAGGGATGATAAAATGTAAATTACTTTGTGTAATGATTATTATGATATGGAAGGTAAATAATGCTCATTAATATAAAATCATAAACTGATGAAACCAAAACTCATTATTATAACCGGAGCAGGAATAAGTGCGGAAAGTGGTATTAAAACATTTCGCGATTCTAATGGTCTATGGAAACAATATCGTTTTGAGGAAGTGGCTTCACCTGAAGCTTGGGAAAAGCATCCGGATGTAGTTCTGGAGTTTTATAACCAGCGCAGGAAACAGTTATTTGAAGTTGAACCTAATGAAGCACATAAAGCATTAGTAAAACTGGAAAGTAAATTTGATGTAAAAATCATAACACAAAATGTTGATGACCTGCATGAGAGAGCCGGATCATCTAATGTAATCCACCTTCATGGTGAATTAAAGAAAGCACGTAGTACCGTTGATCCTGCATTGATTTATGAACTAAAGGACTGGGAACTTAAAATTGGGGACTTATGTGAAAAAGGATCTCAATTGCGCCCGGATATTGTTTGGTTTGGGGAACCGGTGCCTATGATGTATGATGCAATAAAATTTGTGAAAGAAGCAGATTTTTTGCTTGTAATAGGAACGTCTCTAGCTGTTTATCCTGCTGCCGAATTAGTTAATCATGCAAAAACGGTTATTCCTAAATACTATATAGACCCTAAAGCTCACAAGATTCCAAAAGTTAAAAATCTAAAAATAATTAATGAAAAAGCAACTATCGGCGTACCAGCTCTTGTATCAGGATTGCTATCAGAATAATCAGAAAGGTAAATGAGAATGATTTTACTTACATTTGCATCTGAAAATTCAGGTTGTATAACCAGAAAATTTTGTTGTAACCTTTATTGATTAAGTAAAATTAGTTTTATGATTAAAAAGCTTGGAATTATTTTTGTTATTTTTGGTTTGACGATGACTCTTAATCAAAGTTGTAAGAAAAAAGATGTACAAAGCAGCATTGACAGGAAAATTATTGAAGATTATGCATCGGCTCATCAATTAAATGGGAAATTTACATCATCAGGATTGTATTACGTTATTCAAAAACCAGGATCTTCCCAGCACCCTTCTTTGTCCTCAAATGTTACTGTTAATTACAAAGGTTATTTTTTAGACGGCAAGGTATTTGACCAAAGAACGGCTAGTTTTTTGTTGTATGTTGTAATTACAGGATGGCAAGAAGGAATCCCATTAATAGGAACCGGAGGCAAGATTCTCCTGATTATACCTTCTAAACTTGCTTATGGTTCGACGGGAACTTCGGGAATTCCGCCAAATACCGTTTTAGCTTTTGAGGTTTCTTTAATTTCGTTTAACTAGTTATTTTTAGCTTTTTTGCTTTACAATGTATGAAATGGTTTTTTCCCAAATATAAAAATTTCCTTATACAGTTTATTTTTTCTGTTTTTTTACTCTCAATTTGGAGTTGCGCAAGGCCAACAGCACCTACCGGAGGTCCAAAAGACCTTTCCCCACCAAAAGTTATTAAATGTGTTCCCCCTAATCACTCGGCAAATTTTAAAGTTCATAAATTCACTATTTTTTTTAATGAGTATGTACAGCTTGACAAAATATATCAGCAATTGATGATTTCTCCACCATTAAAACATATCCCTGATTTTAAGTTAAAAGGAAAATCATTAATAGTAAAACTTAAGGATACGCTAAAGAAAAATACCACTTATTCTGTTTTTTTTGGAAATGCTATACAAGATTTAACAGAGGGCAATGCCTTAAAAAATTACACCTACGTGTTTTCAACCGGGAAATATGTTGACTCTTTAAGTTTGAGAGGTTTGGTAGTAAACGCCGAAGATTTGACTCCTGAAAAAGAAGTAATGGTAATGTTATATCCGGCTCCTAATATAAATAAAGCTGTAGATACAATGCCAATACATGGGAAACCTTATTATTTGAGCAGAACCAATGATAAAGGGTACTTTTATTTTTCAGGGTTAGCTGATACCACCTTTTTATTATTTGCCTTACAGGATAAAAATAATAGCTTAACCTTTGATCAGCCAAATGAAAAAATTGCTTTTATTGATAGTGTGGTACGTCCACAGTACAGGCCTAAGCCTGTATTAGATTCTGCATTACTTGATTCTGTCAAATCACTGCCAAAATATAAATATCAGCGTGTAGAAGATTCCCTAAAAAATTTAGCGGACTCTATTGCTAATTCACATCTGAAATTATATGAGTTATATATGTTTCAACAACCTGCTTCATCTTTGAGGCTTACCGATGCCAAGTTAGTTAGAAGAAATACTGTTGAGTTTGTTTTCAACAAGAAGGCTGAAAACATTAAAATAATTTCTCCTCAATTAAATGACTCGGCAATTAATTTTATAGAAAAATGGAATGTGGGTAGAGATAGTTTGCTATGGTTTTTACATGAGCCTCACCAGGATTCGTTAACATTTTTTATTTATAAAGGAGATAAAATAATTGATACTGTTAGGTTAAGAGCAATTCCGAAAGAAAAAATATTAAAAAGAAAGAAAAAGAATAAAAAAGAAAAAAAATTATATCTGTCATGGTCATCTAATATAATGGGTATAATTAAACCCGGAGAAAAACTTATTATTAATTTTAAGCAGCCTGTTTCCATAATAAACTTTGATTCTGTTTTATTTGTGTCGGGAAAAGATACAGTATTGGATCCTCCAAAATACTTTAAGGATAGTTTTAAAATGCAGCTTGTTATTCCATTTAAGGTTATTCCCGGAACAAATTATCACTTGATAATTCCTGATTCTTCTATCGTAAACTGGAATGGATTATTTAATCAAAGAATTAGTCTCACATTTAGAGCAAAACCAGAAAAAGATTATGGTATAGTTGTTTTTAAGGTATTTCCATATGTAACAGGGCATTACATTATACAAATGATAAAAAATAAAGATAAAGTTATAGAAGAAAAGTATTTCTCTGGAAGTGGAGAAGTTGTTTTTAGAAATATTAATCCCGGAAAATATAATTTCCGCCTTATTTTTGATACTAACAATAATGGAAAATGGGATCCGGGAAATTACTTTCTGGGTGTTGAGCCTGAAAAAGTATTAGAATATCCTAAAACAGTAACAATTAGAGCAAATTGGAATATTTATGAAAAATGGAAATTTTAGCTTTCATTACATCTGTTAATACATTCCAAAATTTCTGTAATGGTATGGCTCCTTAAAGAATAAAATATTTTTTTACCAATTCTTTTTGAGACCAAAACATTTTTTCCTTTAAGGATATTTAAATGGTGCGACGCTGTAGCTTGTTCAATATTAAGAGATTTATATATATCAGTAACACTTAATGTTCCTTTCTCACTTAATAATTCTATAATAGCAATCCGCATAGGATGAGAAATAGCTCTTAATTTACCTGCTGCTAATTCTAACTTGTCTGAATCTATATTTAAATTGATCATAATCTTAATTTTTTTGCAAAAGTATAACTTATATTAAAATAATATATATACATATATGATAAAAAAGCATATTTTATATTCTTTCTAAATAAAAAAGAGTTTTTTAATTATAAATGGTGGTAAAAGAGAAAGTTCTACCATCAAAGAGTCCTTTATCACTTAGTTTTAAATCCGGGATAACCAAAAGGGCCATAAAAGAGAGAGTCATAAATGGTGCTTGTAATGTTACTCCCATTTTTTTTAATTGAGAATTCATGTTTTTATATTTTTTAGCAACATGATACCCATCTTCCTCCGACATTAATCCGGCTACAGGTAAGGATAAAAGTTCCGTTTTGTTATCATCAGTAACAATACAAATTCCACCTTTTGAATTAACAAGTGTATTAACGGCTTCTGCTATCAACTCATCACTGGTTCCGATAGCAATAATATTATGACTGTCGTGGGCTACTGTAGAGGCAAATGCGCCTTTTTTCAGGCCAAAATTTTTAATAAAGGCAACACTGGGGTTAGCATTTTCATAACGGTTTAGAACTGTCATTTTTAAAATATCCCTTTCAACATCACTAACTATATTATTATTTTCTATTTTTGGTTCCAGATGTAAAATACCCGTAATTAATTCTCCATCATAAGCTTCAATCACTTTAATTTTTTCCCCTTTAGCTGGAATAAATAAATCATTTATTGAAATTGGTGATGCATTGAAGTTATTAGGTGTTTTTTCAGGTGCCTGATTAATAAGGGTTTTTCCTTTTTCTGCAACTTTAATACCGTCAATATAAGTTGCTTTTATATTAAAATCAATTAAGTTGTCTACAATAATCATATCTGCAGCATCTCCTGGTTGTAAAATTCCAACATCAAGATTATAATGTTCAATTGGGTTTATGATAGCACTTTTCAAAACTGTCATTGAATCATAACCTTTAGCAATGGCTCTTTTAACGAGATCGTTAATATGCCCTTCTACTAAACTGTCGGGATGCCTGTCATCGGAACAGAATAATACTTTATCAGGATGTTCTTTCAATAAATCTACCAATGCCTCAAAGTTTTTTGCGGCACTACCTTCACGAATTTGAATTTTCATTCCATAACGAATTTTTTCAAGAGCCTCTTCCATGGTAAAACATTCATGATCTGTTGAAACTCCGGCTTCAGCATATTTTCGGGCATCTTCTCCTTTTACTCCGGGAGCATGCCCGTCGATAGGTTTATTATATTTTTTAGCAATCTCAATCTTTTTCATTTCTGAAGGGTCATGATTTATTACTCCGGGGAAATTCATCATTTCTGATAAATAATGAATTTCTTCTCTCTTTAGCAAATTGTCGAGCTCTTTTTCTGTAAACTTTGCTCCGGAAGTTTCAAAGGGTGTTGCAGGAACACATGCCGGAGCACCAAAATAAAATTTGAAAGGTACCTTCTTACCGTTTTCTATCATAAAGTTTACCCCATTAACACCTAAAACATTAGCAATTTCATGAGGATCCGAAACTGTACAAACAGTACCGTGAACAACAGCCAATCGGGCAAATTCCGATGGAATAAGCATAGAACTTTCCACATGAATATGGGAGTCTATTAATCCGGGAAGAATTGTTTGATCCTCAGTAATATTTTCGTCTTTTATAATTTTATCTATTTTACCATTTTTTACAATAACAGTACCTTTAAAAATAACTTCTTCTTTCAGGTCTACAATATTTCCTGATAAACTAAATGTGTTTGATTTACTTTTCATTTTGCAAAAGTAAAAAAACAAAAGGAGTAGAAGTAATTTTTAACTTTCGTATAAATAAAAAATATTATTAAAAAAATTACCGGAACATAAAGAACACAGTTTTTTATGTAAATTTGTTTGAATATAAAAGAATGTTTTTTTGAAAAATCTTACTAGACATGAAATTAACACCAATAGAAACAGGAAATTTTAAATTAGACGGAGGAGCAATGTTTGGAGTGGTTCCAAAAGTAATGTGGTCAAAAGTGTATCCCGCTGATGAAAACAATCTGGCTAATTGGGCTATGCGTTGCCTTTTAATAGAATACGGAGATAGGAAGATTCTTATTGATAATGGCATTGGAAATAAACAGGATCAGAAATTTTTAAGCCATTATTATTTAAATGGAACTGCAACTTTAGAAAAATCTTTGGCTAATAGTGGTGTTAAACCTGAAGATATTACTGATATGGTATTAACACACATGCATTTTGACCATTGTGGAGGGAGTGTAAAGTATACCTCTGATCATTCCGGGTTTGAACTGGCTTTCCCAAATGCTACTTATTGGGTAAGTAAAAAACAATATAATTGGGCAACTCATCCAAATCGTAGAGAAAAAGCATCTTTTTTAAAGGAAAACATATTGCCAATTGAAGAAAGCGGGCATTTAAAATTGGTTGAAGAGGAGGGAGAATATATCCCGGGTATTGAGTTTAAAATTTATGATGGGCATACTGATGGACAGATAATTCCTCATATTCATATAAATAATAATGTTGTAGCTTACATGGCTGATTTGATGCCTTCAACAGCTCATATACCTATGCCTTGGATAATGGCTTACGATACAAGGCCTTTACAAACTTTAAAAGATAGAGAAAGGTTTTATAAGGAAGCGTTAGGTAATGATTATATTTTGTTTTTTGAACACGATTTATATCATGAAGCCTGCACATTAGAAGATACCCCTAAAGGTGCCCGCGTTAGAAAAGCAGGAAAATTGAAAGACTTTATTGCATAAAGCCTTTTTAGGTTCTGTTAAGATTAAATAATACCAATTGGAATTAATATTTAGTCTTTAAAATAGTAGGGGTTAATACGATAATGATTGAACCTGTTGAGGTTATTGTATTTTATTAAATTAGAAACCTCATTAACATATTCATCACCTCTTTCGGAATATTGTTGTAATCCTTTGATTATAATGTATGGATTGTCGGTTTTCTGAAGTAATTGCCTCAACTTTTTATAAGGTTTTCCTGTTGCTATCATTAAGTTATATGCTTCAATGGAAGCTTCGAGAGAAGGAAATTTCCTAAGGAAAATCTCTTTCCCATCTCTTGTTTTTAAAGCTGATATTCTTGAATGGTTAGGGTCAAACGACCACATTCCAAAAGGATTATTGGCATCAATAAAAAAGCGGGATGTTCCCCAACCACTTTCTATTGCTGATTGTGCAAGTACAATACTTGGTGGAACAGGATGTAGCCGGCGGATTAATATTTTTATTTGTTTTGTTTTAAAAGTAACTTTTAAACTATCCATATAAAGTTCCTCTTCAGGTGATAGTTTTTCTTTTTTTGAAAGTTCTATTACTTTATTTCGAGTTATTTCAATTTTTCTTTGAGCCAATAAAACAGCGGGTAACATCATGTCAAAGAATTTTTTCTTACGTATATTAACCGGTAATGTATCTAAAGGGATTGCCTTTGTATAAATAACTGGAGGAACCAGAGAATCAGTAATATTAATAATGTCCAGAGGGTTATTTATTTTTTTCTTGACAATTGTTAATGGAGGATCTTTCTTTTCGGTTTTCCCTTTTTTTATGTATTGTTGGCATCCGCTGTTAAACGATAAAATTAAAATGATGATAACCCAGGTAAAAGTTTCTTTAACTTTATTATTGGTTTCCTGGAAATCCATATATTTGATTTTAGTTAATACTTTTTTAAAACTAGAATAGTTATTTTGGCCGGCAAAGATATGGTTTTTTATTTTCTGCCTGTCAGTGATTTGGGTATCCTGCCTTGATTTATAGATTCAGATCGTAAACGACGTCCAACAATTTTTTCAACAATTTTTCCTGTACTTAATATTTTGTCTATATCCAGGTTAGTTTCTATTCCCATTTCATCCATCATTACTACCATGTCTTCAGTGCTAACCAGCCCAACCTCTCCGGGATTATTATAATAATAATTGCCTGTCCCTGAAACAGGCACTCCATCAACAAAATTAGCTGGCTGGCCACCTATTCCACCCATGGTAGATTCGAAATTGGTAACTCCTGCTTGAAGAGCAGCTAAAATATTTGCCAGTCCCCATCCTCTGGTTGTGTGAAAATGAGCAATTTGCTTATGTGGATTTTTTATGTTTTTAAGAAGCATAGAGAAATATTGATATACCCGGTCAGGTGATGCAGACCCGTCATGATCAGCATGTTCTACATCGTTGGCACCAATATCAAACCAACGTTTTGTAAAAGCTATTGCATCTTCCATTTTTGTGGGCCCTTCAATTGGGCATCCCCAAATAGTACTTACTGTTCCGTTAACTTTTATGCCGGCAGCACGGGCTTTAGGAATCCACTCCTCAGCCATTTTCCAATATTCGTTTAATGTAAGGCCTGAATTTTTCTTTTGATGCGATTCGCTTGTAGAAACCATTAATAGGATTCTGTCGGGGCCGTAACCATCTAATTTTGCATTTATGGCTCTTTCTATAGCTCTTTCCCTTATTGTTACAGCGGTAAGCATTACATCATTTATTTTATTTTTAACTCTTTTAGAATTTCTGATTTTTTTAAATAAATTATCAGCATCTTTAAATTGTGGCATTCCTTTGGGGTTACCAAAATTAGTTACTTCAAGATGTTTGAATCCACTTAAAATAAGTTCTTCTAAAAGCCACACTTTTGCTTCAGTGGGAATAAATTTTTCTTCATGTTGAAAACCGTCTCTAACGGTAATATCACCGATAACAACTTTTTTAGGATAATTCATAAAAAGATAAAATTAATTATTGTATTTGTGTAAAACTGTATATTGTCGAGGGGCTAAAATACAGAATTATTTTGAAATATGTAATAACTGTAATTTGATTTTATTTATACGTGTTTCACCTGTTTTTAGGTAATTAATGTTGTTAATATGATAAAAAATTGACTATTTTTTCTTAAACTTGCATTCCCTTATAAAAGAAATTTTTGGATAATTACATTAAAATTTTTTAATCTTGTATAAATTAACTACCAAAATTGACATTCATTCTGAAGAATTTATTAGTAATAGAAAAGCGTTTTTAAATATTTTGGATGAATACCGGAAAATTTTAGAACAACATACCAGAGGAGGTTCAGAAAATTCAATAAAAAAGCATAAAAAAAGAGGAAAGTTGTTAGCCCGTGAAAGGGTAAATTTATTAGTGGATTCAAATACCCCTTTTATAGAACTATCTCCTCTTGCTGCCTATAAACAATACAATGATGACTTCCCCTCTGCAGGAATTGTTACCGGTATTGGAGTGATTCAAGGACGGGAAACTGTTATTATTGCTAATGATGCTACTGTTAAAGGTGGTACATATATGCAATATACAGTAAAAAAACACTTGCGTGCCCAGCAAGTTGCTATTGAGAATCATTTACCATGTGTATATATGGTAGATTCAGGAGGAGCCTTTTTACCTGAACAGGACACTGTTTTTCCCGATTCTCAACATTTCGGCCGTTTTTTCTATAATCAGGCTCGTATGTCTGCAATGGGAATTCCTCAAATTTCTATTGTTATGGGTTCTTGTACAGCAGGTGGTGCTTATGTTCCTGCTATGAGTGATGAAACTATTATTGTTAAGGAGCAGGGAACTATATTTTTGGGCGGGCCTCCACTTGTTAAAGCAGCTACCGGCGAAGAAGTAACGGCAGAAGAACTGGGAGGCGCAGAAGTGCATACTTCCATGTCAGGTGTGGCCGATCACTTTGCTTTAAATGACAGGCATGCTATACAAATTTGTAGAAATATTTTTGAAAATTTAGAACCTGTTGATAAACAGGATCTCGATATTTTACCTCCCGAAGAACCATTATATGATCCATATGAATTATATGGTTTGGTACCTGTTGATTTAAAAAAACTGATTGACCCCAGAGAAATTATTATGAGGATGGTAGATGGGAGCCGTTTTCAGGAGTTTAAAGCTAAATATGCTACAACGGTGGTTACCGGATTTGCCAGAATAATGGGTTTTCCTGTAGGAATTATTGCCAATTATGGCGTTCTTTTTTCCGAGTCAGCGTTAAAAGTTACTCATTTTATTGAATTATGTAATGCACGAAAAATTCCACTTGTCTTTTTGCAGAATATTACCGGATTTATTGTAGGAAAAGATTTTGAACGTGGAGGTATTGCTAAAGATGGAGCTAAAATGGTACATGCCGTTTCAAATGCAAATGTTCCTAAATTTACAATAATTTTTGGCGGATCTTTTGGAGCAGGAAATTATGGAATGGCTGGAAGAGCTTATGACCCAAGACTTTTGTTTATGTGGCCAAATGCCAAAATTTCTGTTATGGGTGGAGAACAGGCTGCTAACGTTTTGGCAACCGTTAAAATGGATCAGCTGAAAGCAAAGGGTATTGATATGACGCAGGAAGAAATTGATAAATTAAAGGCTCCCATTCTCGAAAAATATGAACGGGAAGGATCTGCTCTTTACAGTACTTCCAGAATTTGGGATGACGGTATAATTGATCCTGTTGATACGAGAAAAGTTTTGGCCATGGGGATAGCGATGTCCTTAAATAAAAAATACCCGGATCCAAATTATGGGATTTTCAGAATGTAATTTCGTTAAATTAAAATGATGCTTGACAAAAATTATAATACTATTCTTCTGATAGAAAAGGATAATTATTTAGAAATTATTTTAAATCGTCCTGAAGTTCACAATGCCTTAAATGCTATAATGATTGAAGAGCTGACTAATGTTTTTTTGAAAATTACAAAAGAACAAACTTCCCCTGTTGCTGTTGTGTTAAGAGGTAAAGGAAAATCTTTTTGTGCCGGTGCCGACTTAAATTATATGAAAAATATAGCCTCATATGGTTATGACGAGAATGTTAAAGATGGTGAAAAACTTGCAAATTTATTTTTGAGTATTTATAAATGCCCTTTCCCCACTATTGCATGTGTTCATGGTGTAGCTTATGGTGGTGCAAATGGTTTGTTAGCGGCATGTGATATTGTTGTTGCAGAAAAAAGCACAAGGTTTTCTTTTAGTGAGGTAAAATTAGGTATTGCACCTGCTACCATTGCACCTTTTGTTGTAAAACGTATTGGAGAGTATGGAGCAAAAGAATTAATGCTTACAGGAAAGCAATTTTATGCTGCTGAAGCTGCCAGGTGGCATTTGGTTAATATAATAGCCGAAGATGGAAGTTTAGATGCAGAACGGGATAAATTTTTAAAAGACCTGAAAAAAGGTGCTCCTGATGCTAAACGACAAACAAAAGAATTAATTCATCATATTGTTAATAAAGAGAATATAGAAGAAGATATTTTCTATACCTCTGATCTAATTGCCAAATTACGTGCTTCAGAAGAAGGTCAGGAAGGGATGGCTGCTTTTTTGGATAAAAGAGTGCCGAAGTGGATAAAGAATGATTAAAGGAGATGATCAGGAATTAATTTTTATTTAATAACTAATTGTGTTGAAATATACAAAATGCAAAAAATAAAAAAATTACTTATAGCTAACAGAGGTGAAATTGCGGTACGCATCATTTCTTCTGCAAAAAAATTAGGCATTAAAACTGTCGTTATTTATGCTGCAGAGGATACCCAATCGCTTTATATTAAACTTGCTGATGAAGCATTCCTTCTTGATGGGGATGAATTAAAGGATACTTATCTCAATGTTGATAAGATTATAAATGTTGCCATTCAAACACAGTGCGATGCATTACATCCTGGATATGGGTTTTTGGCAGAATCAGAACAATTGGTGAATAGTTGTGCCGAAAACGGCATTATTTTCGTTGGCCCACACGCTGATGCAATCAGATTAATGGGTAACAAAATAGAATCGAGAAAGTTTGTTAAAGAAATTGGCATCCCTATGACAGAAGGGGTTACGGGTAGCCCGGATGAATTGTTGAAAAAAGTTTCGCAACTTAAATTTCCTGTATTGATAAAAGCAGCCGCTGGCGGAGGAGGTAAGGGAATGCGTATTGTTTATGATCCCAAAGATTTGGAGGAGACACTGCAATCTACTGCTCGTGAAGCAAAGAGCTATTTTGGTGACGGGACAGTTTACATCGAAAAATATATTGAGGAACCCCGGCATATTGAAATTCAAGTTTTAGGCGATAATCATGGTAACGTGATTCATTTATTTGAAAGGGAATGCTCTATTCAAAGGAGATATCAGAAAATTATTGAGGAATCTCCTTCTCCTACAATTAATAATGATTTAAGAAAGCGTATGGGAGAGGCGGCAGTAAATATTGCGAAAAAAGTAAAATATAATAGTGCCGGAACAGTTGAATTTTTGGTAGATAAAGATTTAGAGTTTTATTTTTTAGAAATGAATACGCGTATTCAGGTTGAACATCCTGTAACAGAAATGGTAACAGGAATTGATATTGTTGAGGAGCAAATTAGGGTGGCTGAAGGTAGTGTTTTGTCATTTAAACAGGAAGAAATTAAGCAAACCGGGCATGCTATTGAATGTAGAATATATGCAGAAGACCCTGAGAATGATTTTATCCCCTCACCGGGAAAAATGACCTTTTACAAAGCCCCTAAGGGCGAAGGAATACGCATTGACTCCGGTATTGATAAGGCAGTTGAAGTTCCCAGCAATTTTGATCCAATGATTAGCAAATTAATTGTTTGGTCACCAGACAGGTTATCAGCCATTAGTAAAACAGAACAGTCCTTGGAGAATTATATTATTCAAGGCGTTAAAACGAATATCCCGTACTTATTATATCTGTTAAAACATCCCTATTTTATTGAAAATAAAATTTCTACCGGTTTTTGTGATTTGCATACTGAAGAAATTATTTCCAGGATTTATAAGGCAAAAGATGAAAATGGAAGTCGCCTGGCTTTATCTGCAATGTGTTTATATATTTTACATCTTAATAAGATACAGAAGGCATCAAATATCTGGAAATATATTGGATTTTGGCGGCCTGTAATACGACTCCCTTTAAAATTGGATGATAAAGAGTTTGAGATACTTGTAGCGCAGACAGCAAAAAACACCTTCGAATTGCATTGTAAAGATGAAAATATTCAGCTGTCTATAACTGATATAAGCGAAAATAAAGTAAAGTTTTCCATCGCAAATAAGTTATTTAACGCCTTTATTTCTGCAGATAATAATGGAAAATATTACATTACAATTAACGGATTAAACTATGAGTTGGAACGATTGGATCAGTTAATTGATACTGGTAATCCTATTGATATGGAGCAGGGAACAGGAGATAAACATTTGTATTCACCTATGCCCGGCAAAGTGATAAAAGTAAACGTAAAATCCGGAGAGAAAGTTCAGAGAGGCACTATATTACTTGTAGTAGAATCGATGAAAATGGAAAATAATATTGTAGCACTTAATGAAGCAACTGTAGAAAAGGTAAATGTTACAGAAGGAGAACGCGTAAATACAGACCTTTTATTGGTAAATTTAAAAGAAATAGAATCGGAATAAATTTAAAAGATAAAAAAATGGATTTTGAGCTTACAGATGAACAAAAATTAATTAGGGAAACCGTTAGAGACTTCGCTGAAAGAGAAATTAAACCTGTAGCAGGTGAATTAGATGAAAAACAAACTTTTTCCTATGAATTAACAAAAAAAATGGGTGATTTAGGCCTGTTTGGAATGACTGTCGCAGAAAAATACGGTGGACATGGCCTTGACACATTATCCTATATTATTGCTGTTGAAGAGTTGGCACGTGTTGATGGTTCTCAGGCAGCTACAATTGCCGCCCATAACTCTTTAGGTATTGGGCCAATCAATGATTTTGGTACAGAAGAACAAAAAATGAAATATTTACCACAACTATGTACCGGCGATAGTTTATGGAGTTTTGGACTGACGGAACCAAATGCCGGTTCTGACTCAAGAGGATCTAAAACAACAGCTTATTTACAAAATGATGAATGGGTAATTAATGGTTCTAAAATATTTATAACTAACGGTGCTTCAAAGATATCTAAAGGATGCACGGTTCAAGCTGTATCCGGTGAACAAAATGGAAAGAAACTATTTACAACCATATTAGTCGAAAGTGGTACAAAAGGTTTTATACAGAAACCTATGCATAATAAAATGATGTGGCGTGCCTCTGATACTTCTGAATTATATTTTGATGATGTCAGGGTTCCAAAAGAAAACTTATTGGGCAAAATTGGAGAAGGGTCTCATATAATGCTTCATACATTAGACGGAGGACGCCTTTCTATTGGTGCTATGGGTCTGGGGTTGGCGCAAGGAGCTTATGAGATGGCTTTAAATTATGCTAAAGAAAGAAAGCAATTTGGAAAACCAATATCTAAATTTCAAATAAATGCTTTTAAACTGGCCGATATGGCAATGAAAGTTGAACTGGGAAGGAATCTGCTATACAAAGCATGCTGGTTAAAGGATACAGGAAAACCTTATTCAACGGAATCTGCTATGGCAAAACTCTATTGCTCTGAAATTGCAAAGGAAGTTGCTGATGAGGCTGTTCAAATTTTTGGTGGTTATGGTTTAATGAAAGATTATGATATAGAACGGTTTTATCGTGATCAACGTTTATTACAAATCGGAGAAGGAACTTCTGAAATTCAGCGTTTGGTTATTTCACGACACATTGGATGCTAATTTAATATTAAAATATAAATAATTTCCTTAATAAAATTTTAAGATATATGAATAAAGTTGTTAAAGATCCTTTTGAAGCTCTTAAAGGTATGGAAGATAATATGACCTTAATGCTTGGAGGGTTTGGTCTTTGCGGCATACCGGAAAAAACCATTCATGCACTACACGACTTAGGTATAAAAGGGCTTACCTGCATTTCAAATAATGCCGGAGTTGACGATTTTGGATTGGGCTTATTGCTGGAAAGACATCAAATAAAAAAAATGATTTCATCTTATGTTGGTGAAAATAAAGAATTTGAAAGGCAGTTGCTCGCCGGAGAACTGGAGGTAGAGTTAAATCCTCAGGGTACTCTTGCAGAACGTTGTCGTGCTGGGGGAGCTGGAATACCCGCATTTTATGTTCCCGCAGGGTATGGGACAGAAGTGGCTAATGGTAAGGAAATAAGGGAGTTTAATGGAAAAAAATACTTACTTGAAACAGCGCTTAATGCTGATTTTGCAATCGTTAAAGCCTGGAAAGGTGATACTGCCGGTAATCTGATTTATAAGCATACTGCCAATAATTTCAATAATATGATGGCCATGGCAGGAAAAATAACTATTGCAGAGGTTGAGGAGTTGGTTCCGGCAGGAGAATTAGATCCTAATTGTATTCATACCCCGGGAATTTTTGTGCAAAGAATTTTCAAAGGTGAAAACTATGAAAAGAGAATAGAATTTGCCACAACAAGAGATTAACTTAATAAAAGAAAATTCAAAAATTTAAACTATGAGCTTAGATAAAAATGGAATAGCTAAAAGAATAGCAAAAGAATTAAAAGATGGTTACTATGTTAATCTTGGTATAGGAATTCCAACATTAGTAGCCAATTATATTCCTAAAGGTGTTGAAGTTGTTCTTCAGTCTGAAAATGGTCTGTTGGGAATAGGCCCTTTTCCTAAAAAAGAAGAATTAGATGCTGACTTAATTAATGCAGGAAAACAAACTGTTACTTATGTAAAAGGTGCTGCTTTTTTTGATTCAGCAACAAGCTTTGCCATGATAAGAGGAGGTCATATTGATTTGACAGTACTTGGTGCCTTTGAGGTAAATGAAAATGGTGATATTGCCAGTTGGAAAATACCCGGTAAAATGGTAAAAGGTATGGGAGGAGCTATGGACCTGGTTGCTTCTGCCAAAAATATTATTGTAGCAATGACTCACACTGACAGAAAGGGTAATCCTAAGCTTTTAAAAAAATGCACTTTGCCTCTTACAGGAGTTAATTGTGTAAAAAGAATTGTAACTGATCTTGCAGTTGTTGATGTTACAGCTGAGGGGTTTAAACTTATTGAGAGAGCTCCTGGTGTTTCTGTAGAAGAAATTGTTGAAAAAACCGAAGCGCCAATTATAGTCAGCGGAGAAATTCCTGAAATGAAAATCTAAAATGTTAAAGAATAATTATTCTTTTGAGAAAGGTTATTTTAAATATTTATATAACCTGTTTGTAATCAAATAAGAAAGATTGGATTGTAGCTTTTGCCTTTAGTATAAACATTTCTATATTTTATTATTTATCCTACCGGCATATGAAAAATTAACAATCCATGGCCCCTTTTTAAAATCCTTGATAATGAAATAAATATCTGATTATTTGTTAAGGTAAAATTTAATCTACCTCTGGTGCTACAAGTTTAAAACCAACGCCATGAACATTTATTAATTCAACTTGTGGGTCATCTTTTAAGAATTTACGCAATTTGGTTATATAAACATCCATTGACCGTGCATTAAAATAGCTATCATCATGCCATATTTTGTTCAAAGCAACAGTTCTGTCAAGAACCTCATTTAAATTATCACATAGCAATTTTAATAAATCGGCTTCTTTAGATGTAAGCTTATCTTCTTTTTTTCCTATGGATAGAGTCTGACGATCATAATTAAAAACATATTTCCCAAACTTATAAATGGCATTTTTGTGGTGATTATCAGTAACATTGCTTCTGCGTAAAATAGCTCGTATCCTTAAAAGTAACTCTTCCATGCTGAATGGTTTTGTCAAGTAATCATCAGCACCAACTTCAAATCCCTGAATCTTATCTTCCTGCATTGATTTTGCAGTAAGGAAAAGCATAGGGATTTTTTTATTTATTTTCCTAACCTCCTCAGCTAAAGTAAACCCATCCATAACCGGCATCATGACATCAAAAATACAAAAGTCAAAATCCTCTTTTTTAAATGCATCTAATGCTTCTTTACCATTTTCACATAAGGTGGCATTGTAACCTTTTGCCTCTAAATATGATTTTAATACACCCCCCAGGTTTTTATCGTCTTCAGCTAATAATAAATTAAATTTTTTTTCCATTTTATTTGTTTTTTTCAATGGGTAAATATACGTGAAATATTGAACCTTTTCCTAAATCCGATTCAACTGTTATTCTTCCATTGTGTTCTTCTACTATTGATTTTACATAATTTAATCCTAATCCAAAACCTTTAAAGGTATGAATATTTCCTGTTGAAACCCTATAAAGTTTATCAAATATCTTTTTCTGATTTGCTTTGCTGATTCCAATTCCATTGTCTTTTACGTCAATTAATATGCCATTCCCTATATTTTTGGTTTCTATATTTATAATTGGTTCAGTAAGATTGTACTTTATTGCATTGTCAAGTAAATTTATAAAAATATTTGTTAAATGCACCCTGTCCCCGTTTACAATTATTTTTTTAGCATTAAAACTATAGGTGATTTTGCCACCTTTACTTGTCACTTTCAATTCGTTACTTTTAATGGCATTTAATATTATTTCATGGATGTTTAATGGTTCGTTGTGTAATTTTAATTTTCCTGAATCAATGGTAGCTGATCGTAAAATGTGTTCGGACATAGTACGTAATCGTTGATTTTCTTCATTTATAATATGTATGTAATGATTGTAGGTTTCTTCAGATTTTTTGATGTCTTTATCGCTTAAAACTTCACAAGCAAGTGATATTGTCGAAATTGGGGTTTTAAACTCATGTGTCATGTTATTTATTAAATCATTTTTCATTACAGATAATTTTTTTTGTTTATTTATTATATAAATACTAAATGAAAAAGCACCTATAATAATAAAGAATAAAATTACCGAAGCAAAAAGTAATTTATATAACCGACTTACAATAAAAGTTTTTTCTTTTGGAAAATAAAGTAGAAATTTAAGAGGGAATTGTGAGTTATTTCCAATTGGAGCAAGGTTATATACAAAACTGTCATTTAAAAGTTCATCAGGGTATTTTCCGGTTTTTTGATATATCATGCTGTTTTCAAAAGGATTGAAGACTCCATATTCAAATGGTGTTTTAATGTTTTTCTTCAAAAGTGAAGTTCTAATTAATGAATCGATAGTTTTTTTATGGGAAGCAAAAAAACTTGCATTATTAACTCCTTGAAAAGATGTGATTAATTTTTGATATGCCAGGTTTAATTGATTTCGTTTTTCCAAAAAATTGGTAATATCATCTGCACTGGCCATAGGAGTTAAATGTGAGTAAAAGGATTGGTTTATAGAATCGAAAAGGGCAATAACGTTTTGATTCTTTTGATAGAACTTTTTTGTTCGTAGATAATAATCCTGATATCTTAATTTATCAATATTAAAAATTGCCTTGCTAATGGCCTGATTAACATCCCGGTTAAAAGTTGCTTTTCTAACTTCTAAAGCATTATTAATCCAATAAAATTGAATGATTAGTAATCCGATACTGGCAATGGAAACTAATGATATAATTATAGCTGTTAATTTCTTATTCATGTAGCAAAATTAATCTAACCCGGCAACTATCAAGGGGGCTTAACAAAAATTAACAACTTTTTTTTAATTTTATTTGACTTTGAATAAAAAAGTATTGTATATTTGCAATGAACAAAAGCAAGGGTAAATTCCTTTTACATTGCTTTGTTTAAAGGGTTTTCATAATTGTTGGTTTTGGGAGGCAACCGTCCTGGTTGCCTCTCTTTTTTTTATTTAGTATCTTAGCCATCTTTAAAATAAAATATGATAAAAAAAGAAACTATACAGACTATTATAGAGACAGCGCGAATAGAAGAGGTTGTGGGAGAGTTTGTTAGCCTTAAAAGAAGAGGTGTGAATTATATTGGATTGTGTCCTTTTCATAACGAGAAAACCCCATCGTTTACTGTTTCTCCAGCCAAAGGAATTTATAAGTGTTTTGGTTGTGGTGCTTCCGGAAATGCTGTTGGATTTGTTATGGCGCATGAGCACTATTCGTACCCGGAGGCATTAAAATATATAGCAAAAAAATACGGAATTGAAGTAAAAGAAGAAGAAATTACCCCTGAAGATCAGGAAAAAATGGATAACAGGGAGAGTATGTTTGCCCTTAATAATTTTATTTCAAAATATTTTCAGGACAATTTATTTAATAGTGAAGAAGGAAAATCTATTGCTTTATCTTACCTTAAAGAGCGTTCATTTTTAGAGTCGACAATTAAAAAATTTCAACTTGGTTATGCTCTAAATGGTTGGGATATTTATTCAAATTTCGCAATAAAAAATGGTTATAATAAAGATGTTCTTGTTAAAACAGGACTTTCAATAGACAAAGAAAGCCGATTAATAGATAGATTTAAAGGGAGAGTGATATTTCCCATCCATAATTTAACAGGTAAAATAATAGGCTTTGGAGGAAGGATTCTGTCTTCAGAAAAAAGTACTGCAAAATATCTTAACTCTCCTGAATCTGATATTTATAATAAAAGTAAAAGCCTGTATGGTATTTATTTTGCCCGAAACTCAATCCTGAAAAAAAATAATTGCTTTCTTGTTGAAGGTTATACTGATGTTATTTCTCTTCATCAAGCCGGAATTGAAAATGTTGTCGCGTCTTCTGGAACTTCTCTTACTATAGAACAGATAAAATTAATTAGAAGGTTTACTCCAAATATTACAATACTATATGATGGGGACCCAGCCGGAATAAAAGCATCTTTTAGGGGAATTGATTTGATTTTAACTCAAGGAATGAATGTGAAAGTCGTTTTATTTCCTGAGGGGGAAGATCCTGATTCTTTTGCTCGTACCCATTCATCAACAGAAATTGTTAATTTTTTAAAAGAATCAGCATCTGATTTTATTACTTTTAAAGCTCGTTTATTACTTGATGAAACAAAAGGCGATCCGGCTGCTAAAGCCGAATTAATAAAGGAGATTGTTCGTAGTATCGCCTTTATTCCTGATCCAATCGTCCGTTCAGTTTATATTAAAGAGTGTAGTGCCGTTATGGATATGGCAGAGCAAACTTTAATGAA
Organism: Bacteroidales bacterium; assembly: GCA_015491905.1. GTDB lineage: Bacteria > Bacteroidota > Bacteroidia > Bacteroidales > F082 > Sulfidibacterium. The sequence continues at coordinate 35,544 of WGGC01000120.1, forward strand.
TGGTTTGAATAAAATTCTTAGAGATAAATTTAGGAAACATCAAAATTCTACAGTTGAATATTCAGAGGAAGATATTGTTGTAAAAAAAAATCATAATACCCAGGTTAATAATCCTTTTGATATCGCCTCACATGAAGACCAGATAATAAGATTGATATTGCTTTACGGCAAGGAAATAATCACTTTGGAGGATATTATTATTGACGAAAATGATCAAGAGATAAAAGAGAAAAAGGAAATAACAGTAGCCGATTTTATTTTAGAAAATATTCAAAAAGATGAAATTATATTTACTAACAAAGTATATAAAAAAATTCTTAATGAATATGCCGAAGAAATAAATAAGGGAAATCTTCCAGGCGAGGAATTTTTTGTGAACCATCCGGATAAATTTATTTCAGATACTGTTATTAATTTGATAGCCTCTCCCTATGAATTAAGTGATAATTGGAAAAAACATCAGATTTATGTTCTTAATGAGCAGGACAATTTATATAAATCAGTTATTACTACTATTTTATCTTTAAGATCAAAAGTGATTAGTCGTAATTTAAAAGAAATTACAGATAAATTAAAAGATCTGGAAAGTGATGCTGAAATTTTTGTATTACAACAACAATTTTATGAACTGAAAAAAATAGCGGCTGAAATAGACCGGGAACTGAAAAGAACTTTCAATTATTAAAATAGAATATTGTTGTCTCATAATTTTTTAGCCTGTATTCAGTTTATTATTCTTACTTTTGTTGCTATTATTTTTCTTATATTATGTGGAAAACATATCTTTTAGTTGGGTTAGGAGGTTTTTTGGGGAGTACCTCCCGATTTGCTGCAGCACAATTTATGCAACGATTTTTTCAAACAACTTTTCCTATAGGTACAATGTCGGTTAATATTTTGGGAAGTTTAATTATTGGTGTTTTATTTGGCATTAGTGAGTATTTTAACTGGCTTTCTCCAAATGCCAGAATGTTTTTGGCTGTAGGTTTTTGCGGCGGATTTACTACATTTTCTTCATTTGCATATGAAAATATTGTTTTATTAAGGGATGCTCAATATGTGAGTTTCTTTTTATATCTGGTTTTAAGTATTCTTCTGGGCTTGCTTGCGGCATGGCTTGGTTTTGTGTTAATTAAAAATATAAGCTAATGGAAATTAAAGGTGTTGCTAAATTATTACGCATTTTTATAGGTGAAAGTGATCATATACACGGAAAGCCACTTTATGAAGCAATTGTTTATGCTGCAAAGGAAAATGGATTAGCCGGAGCTACGGTTTTTAAGGGTAGAATGGCCTATGGTGCAAATAGTAAAATTCATACTAGTAAAGTATTGGCTTTAAGTGACGATTTGCCTATGATAATAGAAATTGTAGATCAGGAAGAAAAAATTAATTCATTTTTATCTAAAATTGATCTTCTTTTTGAAGATGCGAATTCCGGTGGCCTGGTAACGATGGAAAAAGTAGATATTATAAAGTATATTCCTTCAAAAAATAATGGATATTAATACTTATAAATAAAAAATCCGGTTCATATTGAACCGGATTTGCGCCCCCACCAGGACTTGAACCTAGGACCCTCTGATTAACAGTCAGATGCTCTAACCAACTGAGCTATGGAGGCAATTCTCATTTGCTTTAAATGAGGGCGCAAAGATATATAATTATTTTTATTTACAAATAAAAAAAATAAAAAAAATAAAAAAATATCTCACCATCACTATTAAATTGTTAATTGTTCAAACAAAATTGTTTATAAAAAATCAAATAGATCTTCCTAAAGATTGTTTTAAAGGTTATTTTTACTGGTGAAACAAATTTTTTCCATTTGAAGTCTAAAACTATTAAAATATTTTTAAGGTCTATAATGCTGGTTGTTTTAATAATAGGAGTATCAACTTCTGTTATTTTAGCACAGGTTGAACCATTATCTAAAATTAAAATTGCTGTAAATTTTTCTTCTGCCCCACAATCTTATAATATAGTGATACCTGTATTGAAATATGATAAAACTTCAGCGTTGGTTTTGCAGATGGATAATGGCACTGATGATATCTATCAAAATATTTTACCTTTCTTTTCCAATAAGTTTTTTACTGATGGTGCGGGAAATGATATTCCTTACAGGATGGGGGTAAATAATTTTGTGATGAAAAATGGAAAAGATGTTCATAAGGATGGTTCAGGTTATCTTACATGGGGCCAAATAGGAGAATTATGGAGAGCAAAATATTCTATTGTAAGCAAAGGTTTTGATAATCCAACTATATCTTACATGCAGAATTATGAAGTTGAAAGAAGTGTTAGTTATACCAAAAGAATGACAAAAGATGTTTTTCCTGGTGGGATAAATATGGATTCGTATTTTTTACCTGCCAACGGTGAAAATCAAACTATACCAGCGCGAAAAAATGGTTTTATCTCTATTTTTGGAAGTCCGGGTTTAAGTGGTTTGCCTAATCCTGTTAAAATTGATGAGGTGTCATATCCGTATAATACACATTTTTTTACTCAAAATATTATTTCTGATGTTTTGTTTCAACAAGTACAGCAATATATATCTGGTAGTAATAATTTTGCACATTGGGTAGGATTCTATCATACAGGAAAATTTGGAATTTCCCCAAACATTTCTTTAGAGACTTTTAAGCAGCAAATAAATGCTATTTCATTGGCTTATGGTAAGTCTGGTAAAGATAATTTATGGGTAACAGGGCCTCAGGAATTTTTTGAATATCAGGTTTTAAGAAAATTGATAAGTTATTCTGATATTGCCTTAGGAAACAGTGTTTCTATTTCGCTTAGCGGATCAGATATTCCCACACATTTCCAAAACTATGAGTTAACATTGATAATTGTAGGTGATCAACCTGTTAAATCAGTTGATATTACTGGTGCTAGTTTGTCAACTTATATAGTTAGCGGGGATTCTGCATTTATTAACCTTGTATGGAAAGGTCAGAAAATTGATTCAGCAGAAATTGTAGCACAAAAGTTTATACAGATTGCTAAAGCAAATCCTACTGACAGTGTCGCCAGTCTTATAGCATCAGATTATGTAAGTACTATTTTAAATCCTGATAGTTTAAAAAAATACACTGATTTATTATGTACATCTCCCAATCCTTCTCTTAAAGAATTTTGTAGTTATCATTTTAAAGTTAATGATACGTCAATTTGTTATGGAGATACAGCTACTTTATTTGCTCCATTTGGGATGAAAAAATACAAGTGGAATACAGGTGATACTACAAGGACTATCAGTGTTTCTCCATTACAAAATACAACATATACAGTTACTGTTACAACTACTAATGGGCAAACGGGTAGTTCCAGTGCTTTTGTTGTGGTTAATCCGCTTCCTGTATTTTCCCATTCGCCTGATACTGTTGTTACACCTCCGGGTAAGGATACTTTATTATGGGTATCATCAGGTTATAATTATCTGTGGTCTAATGGTTCTGTAGATACATCTATTCGTGTTGTAAACCCTGTTAAAACAGAGGCTTACTGGGTTAAAGTAAGTGCTGTTAATGGTTGTTCTGTAAAGCAAAATTTTTATGTGGTTCCCGATTATCAGTATCATATAGACTTTACTTATGATACTGTTTGTTTTGGTGATTCAACTACGTTAATAAATAGGTCATCAGCAAGAGATTCAGTAATATCTGTTTCCTGGGATTTAAATATGGATGGAAAATATAATGATGGCTATGGGGATACTGTAATATATAAGTTTCCTACTGCTAAAATTTATCCGGTAGCAATGAAAATTATTTATAAATCAGGTTCAGTTTTTGTGAAAATACATCAGGTTCCTGTGGGAAGTATTCCAAAAGTTAATTTTACATATTCAGGTATTTGTGCTCCAAATACTACAACCCGATTTGTGGATAGTTCGTCTGTGCAGGTTGGTAAAATCTCACAACAGCATTGGAACTTTGGAGATGGAAAGACAGAATACAGAACGAACCAATATGCCTATCATAATTATTATCCGGGAATTTATGATGTTACATTACGAATAACATCTAACTACGGTTGTTCTGATTCTTTAACAAAAAAAGTAACAATTTACAATCAACCAAGTATAGTTCTTTTGAAGGCTGATGGCAAGCAAGTCTATTTTGATGATACAGTTTCTTTTGCAAGGGGTGATAGTGCTTTTCTTAAAGTACAAAATCCTACTACTTATGATAGTATCATTTGGCCCGGTCATATTGTTGCTCCTGATTATTATCTTAAACAAACCGGGCTATTCAGGGTTATAGGGTATAGAAATATTTGTGCCGGGTATGCCGAGTTTATCGGTATGTATACTATTGGAGGAGCTGTTCCGGGTGGGGGTGGTGCCATTTCAGTCCCTGTTATGTCAGTTTTCACTCCTAATGGTGATGGTTATAATGATAAATGGGTGGTAAAATCACCTGAAATATCAAATCCAATTGAAGTATGGATATATAATAGAGCAGGGAGTTTAGTTTATCATACTTCTGTTTATAATAATGACTGGAATGGTGATTATAATGGTAATCCTCTGCCACAGGATACGTATTATTATTTGATTAAGGATGCAGCAGGAAAGAAATTTGTAGGATATATAACGCTTATTCGTTAATGAAAAAATTTATTTTAAATATTAGTTTTTTTATTTTGTTTATTCCGTTGACTGGATTTTCACAACAATTTCCGTTGACAACCCAATATGTTACTTATCCTTATCTTATTAATCCTGCTATGGCCGGATATTATGGTTATTCAGAATTTTATCTAAACTACAGACGGGAGTGGGCAAAAATTCCTCAAGGACCTCAAACTTTTCGCCTGAGTGGTTATTTTCCTTTGCATGAGAACAAAATGTGGATTGGTACCGATATTTATAAAGATCATTCAGGTGCTATTGACAGGATTAAAGCCAGTATATCTTATTCTTATATTTTAAAAACAGGTGATGCTCAGAATTTGTTTTTTGGAGTATGGGCTAATTTTTTTCAAAATACTTTTTCACTTTTAAATTTAACTGGTGTAGATCCTTCTGACCCATTGTTTAACAATAAATCAATTATTAATGGTACTACGTATAACGCAGGGTTTGGAATTGTTTATAATTTGTTAAATTTTAATGTAGGATTTGTTATGCCCAATGCTTTTAATGATAATGCTGTTTATAATTACACCGGGAAATTGAATTTTAAAATGCAAAGAGAGTTTTTATTTCATGTTTCCAATTTATTTAGTTTAAATGCTTATATTGATATGAAAACTATGGCTGTATTTAGAAAAACAACCAATGAACCGGGTAATTTTGATATATCTATAACCTCGATTTATTTAAAAAGATTATGGTTAGGGCTGCTATACAGAAATACCGGATCTTTTAATGTAAATGCCGGTGGTTATATTGGCCGTGGTTGGTCTGTAGCCTCTTCCTATGAATTAGGAGTTGGCGGATTTAATAAATATGGTGGCTATACATATGAAATAACCTTATCATATAGATTAGGTATGGCAGGCAACCGGTTTTTTCAAAATAAAAGCGGACCTGTTTATTATAAAAAGCGAGTGAAAAGAGACTGGAACCGGACTTCTCGTCCAAGGATTTTAGATTATCGTTATTGAATTATTATATAGTAATAAGCATTTTAAAAATGGTTATTTAAAAAATTGTAACAACAATATTGAAGAACCTTGTAGTATTATTTTTTTATGGTCAGTCAGAAAAAATGTATTTATAGAAATGTATTTTCTTACTTATTTATTTTCTTTATGCCCTCAGTTTTTGGCCTTTTATACGGTCAAAAAACAATGCCTCCATTAGTAGATTCTGTAGTTGTTGATTTTGAAACAGCGCCGGCCTTTATTCAGGTGATAAAAACTCCTTTAAAATATAATAAAGATTTTGCTATGAGTTTTCAAATGGATGATGCTCTACGTGAAATATATACAGATATACTTCCTGTATTTTCCGGTTCAGATGGTTCTTCTGGTCTTCATTTTACTGATGGTTGTGGAAACTTGTTAAACTTTAAAATGTCTTCAGCGATTTATATTTTCACTTCCAATGGTACTGATTTATTAGATCCAAATGACCCATGGCATGATAAAAGCAAATTAACGTGGTCGGAATTAAGATTATTACACAAGTTGGGGTGGGGTATAGAAAATCATGGATTATTTGATAATCCGGATATTGCAAATTCTAATATTATTAATTATGCTTTTAACAGAACTTTAAGTTATGCCAGAAGAAAGATTTCACCCTCACTTCAGATAAAAACTTTTGTTATTCCTAATAATGTCACAACTTATATAAATTACTTTTCCCAACATAAATATCATGCAGCTCTTAATCAGGGGCAGGATAATACCTGGATAGGATATGGGAAAAATGGATTTAATGTTGAGTCCGATACCATTAACTGGTTAAAACCGGTAAAATTAAATCGCTCATTTATTTATGATGGTTTTAAAAAAACGGCGGATCAATTATTTGCTAATAGTAAAAATGGTAAACACCTTTGGTTTTTATCGGGTATGCATTATTTACCAGGCTCTTTTATAAATGATATGAAATCAATTGAACAGGTTTATGGTGCTGATGGAATGGATAATATTTGGATTGCTAATGATGATGAAATTTTGGATTATCTTGCTATAAAACAGGCTATAACAGTAAAAGATACTTTAACAGGGACTCATGCTGTTATTACTTTTCAAGGTGATATTCCCACAGATAGGTTGTTTTATGCATTAACATTAAAAATAAAATCGGATGCAATTATAAAAAAAATTCAAGTTTATAAGGCTGATAAATATAGTTATACCGGAGTGGGCCGGGATAGTTCATTAGTAAATATTTCATGGAAAGGAGCCGTTATTCCTTCACCGGAGTTGTTGGCTGATTCGTTTGCTCAACAGGCTGTTTTTTCGGGATTGGAATGGGATGCTTTGGTGGCAATGGATTATGTTAACCAAATATCCGAAGGTCAAATTAAAGTTAAATTAAAAGAATCTTTATGTGCTTTAAATCAAACCGGATGGAAATTTAAATATGAGGAAGGCTTTTGCTCAAATGTGTATTTGGGTGAAGATAGTACAATTTGTGAGGGTAATTGTGTTAATTTAACAGGTACTACAGGAATGGCAGAATATGTATGGGAAGCAAATGGACAAGTATTTAGCCAAACAAAATCAGTAAAAGTTTGTCCAAAATATACAAGCCAGTATAAATTAAGCGTAAAAAATAATAATGGGAAAGCCTATTCAGACTCTATTATTATTACAGTAAATCCCAATCCAAAGGTTATTTTAAGCCATGATACAACTTTGTTTACTTTGGACAGTTTGCCTTTGTTTGCCAATTCAAATACAGGTGTAAAATGGAAATGGAATACCGGAGCTGATTCTTCAGTAATATACATTCATCCATCCTGGAATATGAATAAATATTTTAGAGTTCAAGTTTCAGGAAAAAATGGTTGTGTTGCAAGCGATTCTGTTCATATTATTGTTCCCCCTAAAGACTCAGTTCCTACTCTAACTATTTCAATTGATACTTTGAAGCTTTGTTCTGGAGAGAGTACAGAATTCATTGCTGAATCAAATACAAGGCAATTTGTATGGAGGATGGCTAATAAGGTTGATACGACAACACAAAATAAATATAAAGTTGTTTCTCCATTAAAATCAAATTGGATTTATGTTAGAGGATGTAATTCTTTTGGATGCTCAAAAGAGGATAGTGCATATTTTAAAATACTTCAAGCCCCTGTTATCAATCATATTACAGATGATACTACTGTATGTGCCGGGGGCCTTCTTTCCCTTTCAGGAAATGGAGGGGAATCCTGGCAATGGTCAACAAGTAATGATACACTATCTTTTAACAAAAAGGTTAAAATATATCCTTTAAAAAGTGAAAAATATTATTTTAAAATTTGGAATAATGATGGTTGTTCGTCTTTGGATTCATTATTTGTTAGTGTTAATAAGCTTCCCGCAGTTAAAATTTTAACTGATACCACTAAAGTTTGTAAAGGAAATCTAATTAATCTTAAAGCTACAGGTGCTGTAAAATATAATTGGTTTCCTTTTAATGATAGCTCAACAAGTTTAAAAATACAGGTTAATGATACAATGCAAATAAAATTGTTTGGAACAGATACTTTTGGTTGTAATGCTTCTGATAGTATTAAACTTGATGTTTTGCCATTGCCTAATACTTCTATTATTACTGATACTAATAGTGTATGTATAGGTAAAGAGGTTTTGTTAACAGCGGCAGGAAATAATATTTATAAATTTCTTTGGAAACCTACAGGCGATACTTCCAAATATTTAAATTATATAGTCACAGATACTATTGTAATTAGTTTGAAAGGAGTCAACCATTATGGATGTCATTCTGCTGATAGCATTAAAATTTTTGCGCTTCCTTTACCAAAAACAAAAATAGATTTAGCCGTAAAAAAAGTTTGTAATGGTAGTCTAATTACTATAAAAGGTATAGGAGCTTCTTCTTATACATGGTTACCTTCCTATGATACGAATACAATTATGCAGATTAAAGTAAAAGATACAAGCAATATACATCTTATTGGTATTAATGAATATGGTTGTCAATCAGTTGATAGCATAGTTATATTTGGCTTACCATTACCTAAAACAATTATTTTAAAGGATACTAATAAAATTTGTTATGGGGATACTATTTCTTTGAAAGCTGCAGGAGCTGATAAATTTAAATGGCTGCATTTTAATGATAGTTCCGATAGGATGAAAATACAAGTAAAAGATACTGTAACTATTAAATTAATGGGGATTAACAACTATGGATGCCAAAATACAGATAGTATAATCTTATACCCTTTATCACTTCCTAAAGTTGATTTCTATGGACTTCAATCTTATTTTTGCTCCAACGATTCTTCAGTTTTATTATCAGGTTCCCCTGATGGTGGTGTTTTTTCAGGTGAAGGTATAGAAGGAAATATATTTTATCCTAAAAATGCCGGTACCGGCAAACATAAGATTAAATATTTTTTTACAGATAAAAATGGATGTAGTTCAGAATCAGTAAAGACGACAATTGTTTCGAAGAAAGTCCCTGTAATTAAGCTGGTTCCGGGTGATACTACCTTACAATGGGGCGGTAATGTAACTTATGATGCCGGCCCCGGGTTTACAAATTACTTCTGGACAACAGGGGATACCACACAAATTATTAATGTGCAATACGCAGATTATTATAAAGGTACCGATACAATAAAAGTTGTGGGTCTTATAGGCGTTTGTACCAGCTTTGGTAGTGCTTTGGTAAATTACGGATCCAAAACTACAGGAATAAAAAAATTAAAAAATTTAAAATTTAAGCTTTTTCCTGTGCCTAATAAAGGTAAATTTGAAATAGAATTGAAGGCAGTATCTGAAAATTTGATTTTTTATTTATTGGATAATAATGGAAGAATTGTTTTAAAAAAACAATTAAGAAAAGGAATTAGTAAAGTTAAAATTAAAGGTGGAAATATTTCGCCTGGAGTATATTTTGCCGTTATCCAATCATTAAAGGGGTTTTGGAGTGAGAAGATGATCGTGAAATAAATTATTTGAAATGTTTAGTAATAAAATATAAAGTTATTATAATAAAAAAAATTCAGACCTTTGCATTTAATTTTTCTGTCGTTTAGGAATTTATTTCCTGGCTTTTTAATAATTATAAAATAAGTAATAAAAAATTTATCTTAAAATAACAAAATAAAGAAATGAAAATAATAGGAATTGGAAATGCACTGGTTGATATATTAACACAGTTAGATAATGATGATTTATTAAAAGAACTGGGATTACCAAAAGGTAGTATGCAACTGGTAGATGCTAAAAAAATGGCACTTATTCAGGAAAAAAGTAAAGACTTACCCAAAGAAAAAGCTTCAGGAGGATCTGCGGCTAATACTATTCATGGCCTTGCAAAGTTAGGCGTTGAAACTGCTTTTATAGGATCGGTAGGGAAAGATGATACCGGTAAATTTTTTGAAGAAGATTTGAAAAATAGTGGTATTAATCCAATACTATTTTACTCTGATACCCCTTCCGGAATTGCTTCAGGAATGATATCTCCGGATGGTGAGCGAACTTTCGGAACATTCCTAGGTGCTGCGTTGGAACTGTCGGCAGACAAACTTCAGTTACAACATTTTAAAGGATATGATTTACTTCATGTTGAGGGTTATCTTGTTCAAAATCATCAGCTTTTGGAACGAATTCTAATTCTTGCCAAGGAAAATAACCTGAAGGTTTCTTTAGACCTTGCAAGTTATAATGTTGTTGAAGATAATCTGGAGTTTTTAAGAAGTATGGTAGAGAAATATGTAGATATTGTTTTTGCCAATCAAGAGGAGTCTAAAGCCTTTTCAGGAAAAGAACCCCGTGAAGCTTTGGATTTTATTGCTGAACTAACGGATATAGCGGTAGTAAAACTGGGGGGAAAAGGTTCTTTAGTAAAACAAAAAGAAAAAGTTGTTGTTATCGATCCTGTTAAGTCAACACCCCTGGACACTACAGGTGCCGGTGATTTATATGCTTCAGGATTTTTATATGGATTGGCTAAAAATATGAACTTTAAAAAAGCTGGATTTATTGGATCTTTGTTGGCTGGTACAGTAATTGAAGTTATGGGAGCTAAATTTGGTGAGGATAAATGGAAAGAGATTAGAAAAAGGATTATATAAAGATTATTTATTATTAAAAAAGGTCAATCCGGAAGTTCGGATTGACCTTTTTTATTGTCTCAGGGATTAAATATTAATGTTGAACAATTACCA
>WGGC01000121.1 GCA_015491905.1 Bacteroidales bacterium
ACCTGCTAATCTCCTGGATTAGATTCTCCTAAACGCTCAGTACCCTGGCTCTTTACCAAAGCATCTTTAGGTGGTTTAAAACCATCGCCTGTACAACGACTTTTGGGGGGTCATCAACCATTTAAACTGAGTCCACCCATCTTATTTACAGTATGTAATAGTTAATTGTTGCCGACTATTGCTTCTAGGCACACTAAGCGTAGTGCGGGTTTTATTTGCACTTCACTTTCAATTTTACATATGTGTTTTTTTAGTTAATACATTCATATTAAGCACATAACCCCGCATTACGCTTATACATTGTTAGCGGTTTGTTGTTTATTCATTCTTACTTTCAACTAATTTTTTTAATTCGTCTTTACTTGGCAATACGGTCAAATATTTACTTGCATAAATCTGCTTATTGTTTTCGGGTAAAGTCATTTCTACAACTGTATCATTTTTTGTTTTACAAAGTATAATCCCAATCGTCTTGTTTTCATATTTAAGTTTCACTTTTCTATCGTAGTAGTTTACATACATTTGCATTTGTCCTAAATCTTGGTGGGTAATTTCTCCGATTTTCAAATCTATTAACACAAAGCATTGTAAAATTCGGTTATAAAATACCAAATCAATTCTAAAATGTTTATCATCAAATGTAAACCTAACCTGTCTTCCAACAAATGTAAATCCCTTACCAAGTTCTAGTAAAAAATGTTCCAATTTGTCTATAATCTTTTGTTCCAATTCAGTTTCTGAATATTTGCTTTCTTCCGGTAATCCAAGAAATTCAAGAACATATGGGTCTTTGATGGTATCTTCCGGTTTTGTAATTATTTGGCCTTTTTGAGAAAGTTCTTTAACACCTTTTTTATCACGACTTAAAACTAATCGTTCAAATAATGCAGTATCAAATTGCCTTTGTAATTCCCTTAAACTCCAACCGTTATTAATTGCTTCTATTTCATAAAATTTTCTTTCTTCGGGATTATCAATTTTCATTAAAAAAAGATAGTGAGACCAACTTAAATGAAAATCAAATTTTTCGAATTGGTCAGACAGTGTCTGACTTTTTGAATATGTCAGATAAAACTGTCGCATTTGTTTTAGATTTGTCGTTGAAAAACCTTTACCAAATTCAGAAATCAGACGTTTTGATAGTTCTTTAAGAATTTGTTTACCATATTCAGCACGTTTTTGTCCGTTTTGTTCTTCTTCAACAATCATTCGACCTATTTCAAAATAGGTGTAAACCATTGTTTTATTGACTGTTTGGACAATACCTTTTCGTGCTTCTTTCAATAAATCAGCAACTTTATTATAAAAATCAGACTGTGTATTTCGTTTTATACTACCCATTTATAATCCATTTTCCACAAAGATAAGTTGATTTCTATTACTCCAGATTTTTTTCTTTTCAATAACCGCTAACGTACAGGGCTATGGTGCGTGCCGCAGTTTATTGTTTTCTTTTTCTATTTTCCGGTATGTTCATTTAATGTTTAATTGTCATAATATCAATGGTTTGCGGCATGCACTATGAGCCATTGTTATGTGTGGTTATTTTTTTTCATTTATAATTGTATAATTGACTTCTACATCTTCTTCTTTTACCATTAATCCGTATGATTTCAAGCTTTTAATAATCTCATTTTTTGATTTAGTTCCTATTATAAAGTCATATTTTGTCTTATCCGTTCCATTGAATACATAGGGTTGTTCAGAAGAAATATCTGACAACTTATTTACGACTTCGTTAATCGTAGTTCTCGTAAAGATTATTTTATCACCTGCTTCTGATTCATGTGAAAAAGTCTTTTCTAAAGATTTTTCTAAAAGTGAACTATCCGTAATCGAAACAATATTTTCTTTTATCGGTTTTCTTTCTGTATGTTTTTTTAAATGAAGTGCGTTCAATATATCATTTTCAAGTACCCCTATATTTTGAGGGTTCACGGTATTTTTGTAAATAATGTCATATCTTTTATTTTTAAAGCTATCAGGTAATTTTAATTGTTTGTTATTAATCTTGAAAATATCATTGTAGATGTTTTCTAAGCTGTAAGAGTTTAGGACAATTATCATAGTGCCCAACGTTTGTTTTAACTTCTGTTGGTTTGATGTTTCTTTCAATTGAAAATAATTCTTAATCTCTTTTTTACGAAAAAGATCAAAAAAACTTAAGGTTTTATCCGCTCCTTTTTGAGTGTTATTTTTGACTACTCCCGAGGAATTACTATTTGTTGTCAAAGAATTAGATAGAAATTTCGACATTATCTTAGCATTCAAATTTTGCGGTTCTCCTATCCATTCAATTATCCCGTTTTTATTTATTAAAACCGTAAGCGGAAAAGCTTCCAATCCCTTAACCCCGTCTCCAAAATTGATTTGAGTTTGCTTTGTAGTGTCTGTGACCACTATTGAACTAAAATTTATGCGTTTTAGAATTCTTTCAATCAGCGCTGCCGATTCGTCCGTCATTGAAAGATAATAAAGGTCTTTTTGATGAAATTCCTGCTGCAATTTATTCATGTGTGGCACTGCTGCAATACAAGGTGCACACCAAGTAGCCCAGAATTCTAGAACGATATATTTATTCTTTAATTCTTTATCAACAGGTACATTTTTTATCCAATTAGTAATATGTATTTCAGGAGCTTGTTCGCCAACTTTAATATTTGATTGAGCATAAGTATTTCCTACTGTTAAGATAATTGAAATGATAATAATTAATTGTTTCATGGTTTTATTTATTTACTTGTTTTTAATCACACATAACGGTTGGGCTATGGTGCGTGGCGCAATTTCAATGTTATATTTTCCTATTTTCCGGTAACTTCATTTAATGTTTAATCTTCATATTTACAATGATTTGCGGCATGCACTATGAGCCATTGTTAGCGTTTCGTGCTTTTGTCAATTAAA
>WGGC01000122.1 GCA_015491905.1 Bacteroidales bacterium
CAAGAGGCATATTTCATTGCGTCATCAGTAAACCGGGTATTGGTAACTATCATTCCGCGGAATTTTAACCCGTTAAACTCCTCTGTTTTTTGCCATGTTTTTTCGACATCCTGAAAACGGGAATGAATATACAAAGCAACTTTAACATCACTTTTTATTGATGTATCACTATGATATTTACATTCCACCATAATTTGTTCAATTTCATTACGTGCAATAACGTCCACTTCATGAGTTACACAAGAGCCATTAACAATTTGATCCACTTTAGTATGATAACCTTCTGCATCAAATATTTTACCAATAAATTTTTCAAAAGGATAACCAGAGGGGCCTAATTCCATCATTGCCCTTTTTAGGCGATATCTGCCGGCACTGTAATGTGAACGCTTTTTCAGGCTATTATAGGCAATTTCATATATTTTACGAGTAGAAATTCCGTTATGTATAATTTTATTGACCTGCGACAATGCAATATCTATATCATGCTGATTTGCTCCTGAACGTTGTAATGCCTGTACCAGCTTTTGCTCATCATAAGGAGCTTTTTCTCCATTTTTCTTTTTTACTAAAATTAATTGTTCATCCATCTTTTCAAAATATGGTATAAAATTAATAAAATTACCCTATTTAAGGCGGTATATTAACATCTACAATTAATTTATATTAAATTTGCGTAATATTTTTATTTATTCATTTTTGATTATTTCCATGGAACATCTTACTTCATCACCCGAATCACAAATAGACATTCAGGAGTTTTTAAATCAGGATCAGAAAAAAGACTTACTTCGTATTTTAACTGCCGGCAGTGTTGATGATGGTAAGTCCACGTTAATAGGGCGATTATTATTCGACAGCAAAAAACTATATGAAGATCAGCTTTTTTCACTGCAACAGGACAGTAAACGTATGGGACATGCAGGAGATGAAATTGATTATGCACTATTACTTGACGGTTTAAAAGCAGAACGGGAACAGGGAATTACCATTGATGTAGCTTATCGTTATTTTTCTACTGCACGCCGGAAGTTTATTATTGCCGATACACCCGGTCATGAACAGTATACCCGAAATATGATTACCGGCGGTTCGACAGCTAATTTAGCTATTTTACTTGTAGATGCCAGAAAGGGAATTATAACTCAAACCAAAAGGCATACTTTTCTTGCTTCTTTGCTGGGAATAAAACATATTTTACTGGCGGTAAACAAGATGGACCTGATGGAATATAAAGAATCTGTTTTTAACGATATTGTTGAAGACTACAAAAGCTTTATTACAGGGTTAGGGATTCCGGATGTAACTTTTATTCCTTTATCGGCTTTAAAGGGAGAAAATGTTGTTGAATTAAGTGATAAAATGGATTGGTATCATGGCAAAAGTGTACTTGAATTTTTAGAAACTGTTTTTGTTAGCAGCGACAGGAATTATGAAGATTTTCGTTTTCCGATACAATATGTAATACGTCCTGACCTTACTTACAGGGGGTTTGCAGGAAAGGTAGCTTCCGGGGTAATACATAAAGGAGATGAAATACAAGTGTTGCCATCCGGTAAAAAATCCAAGGTAAAAGCTATTACTACTTATGAAGGAGAGCTGCCATATGCTTTTCCACCACAAAGCATCTCTATTACATTAGAAGATGAAATTGATATTTCCAGAGGAAATATGATTGTAAAAACCGACAATATCCCTGAAACATCAAGGCATTTTGAAGCAATGATGGTTTGGATGGATGAAAAGCCCATGAACCCATACACACAATTTTATATAAAACATAACACCCACAGTACAAAAGCCCGTATAGAAGACATTTTATATAAGGTGGATGTTAATACACTGGAAAAACAGCCCGTTGAATTTTTTAAGTTAAATGAAATTGGCCGGGCAAGTATAACTACTACCGAGCCTTTATTTTTTGACCCGTATAAAAAGAACCGGCAAACAGGAGCTTTTATTCTTATTGACCCGGTAACTCATAATACTGTAGCCGCGGGAATGATTACTGATGGGTTATCCGGAACATCAAAATTTAAAATTACAGCAGAAGAAAGGCAACAAATTACAAGCGGTGAAAGTTTAATATCTTTAAAACAAAGAGAAAATATTTATCACCAGAAGGGTGTAACCTTATGGATAACCGGCCTTCATGGCAGCGGTAAAAACCAGTTGGCATTTATGCTGGAGAAACAATTACTTGAAACCGGAGCAACAGTAGTATTAATGGATGGGAAGTCAATGCGGTCAGGATTATCAAGAGAATTAGAATTTAATCCGGCAGACAGAGCAGAACATTTACGCCGTGTTGCTCATATAGCCAAGTTATTAAACGATCAGGGGATTATTTGTATTTGCTCTTTTGCCTCTCCCGATGCACATATAAGAAAACAGGTAAAAGAAATTATCGGCAACGAAAGATTCCATCTTATATATATGGATGAAGATATTGAATACTGCCGTAAAAATGCTGATGATGACCTTTATAAACAGTATAATAATGGAAAAGTATCATATTTGCCGGGAGAAGATATTAGCTTTGACATTCCACAAGAGCCCCAGCTTGTTTTTAAAGCAGAAAATAATTCCGAAAATACCGAAACTGTTGTAAATTATTTATTAAAAAATAAAATTATCGGTTTGTAATAGAACTAAAATTCCTTGTTATATAACCGGATATGTTCATTACATGTGTTAATCAAAACTCCACCGGGCACCATCTTTGGTGTCTTTAATTTGGATATTTAATTTTGCCAGTTCCTGTCTTATTTTATCGGCAGTAGCATAATCTTTTTTCTCTTTTGCTTCTTTACGGACTTCCAGAATTGTTTCCATAAGATAATCGATAAGTTTATCATCTTCTTTCTGATGTTCTGGAGTAAGTCCCAGAATTTCCTTTAAAAAATAAGAAACAAACTGTTGTGTATATTGAATATCAGTTTTAGAAAGCGATTCCTTTCCATCGTTAACAAGATGTATCAATCTGGCAAGTTCAAAAAGGTGAGCAATGGCAACAGGAGTATTAAGGTCGTCATTCATGGCGGCATAACAATCGGACTCAATTTTTTTAATATCGAAGGAAGATTTTTCCTGTGGTTTAAGTTCATCAAGAATTTCAAGAGCATCAAAAAGCCTTTTCATTCCTTTTTCAGCGGCTTTTAAAGCATCAGTAGAAAAATCGAGAGTGCTACGATAATGAGCTTGTAAGATAAAAAACCTGATAACCATAGGAGGATAAGCTCTGTCGAGGGCAGGGTGTTCACCAGAGAAAAACTCATTGAGGGTAATAAAATTATTGAGTGATTTCCCCATTTTTTGTCCATTGATGGTAATCATATTATTATGCATCCAGTATTTCACAGGATCGTGACCGGTAGCAGCATTTGCCTGGGCAATTTCTGATTCATGATGTGGGAATAATAAATCCATACCTCCTCCGTGAATATCAAATTCTTCGCCGAGATATTTAGCACCCATAGCAGAGCATTCCAGATGCCAGCCGGGATATCCTTCACTCCATGGAGAAGGCCAGTGCATAATATGTTTAGGGTCGGCTTTTTTCCATAATGCAAAATCAAATTGGTTTTTCTTCCCCTCCTGGCCTGCCAAATCACGGGTATTTTTCATTAACTCTTCTATACGCCGGCCGGATAATTTACCATAATGATATTTTTTATTGTACTTTTCTACATCAAAATATAATGAACCATCAGACTCATAAGCATATCCATGTTCAATTATTTTCTTTACCATTTCTATTTGCTCAATAATATGACCCGAAGCCGTAGGTTCAATGCTTGGGGGTAATGTGTTGAGCTGTTTCATATTATAATGATAACGATCCGTATAATATTTCACTACCTCCATAGGTTCCAGTTGCTCAAGGCGGGCTTTTTTCTCTATCTTATCTTCTCCTTCATCTGCATCATTTACCAAATGCCCAACATCAGTAATATTACGAACGTACCTTACTTTATAACCCAGATATTTTAAATATCGAAATAAAATATCAAAAGTAATAGCAGGACGAGCATGACCAAGGTGCGCATCACCATATACAGTAGGCCCACAAACATACATTCCTACATGAGGGGGGTTAATGGGGATAAACTGTTCTTTTTTACGACTCAGTGTATTGTAAATTACTAATTTGTGTTCCATAATATTATACCTTGAACCTGCAAAATTAATACATAATACAACTTATCCAAAGTTTGAATATCAATATTATTTTCATATTGATTCCGGATTTTACATCCCTAAAACATTAAAGATATATCAATTATAGAAAAAGCACAGAGAATTTATATTCCCTGTGCTTTTATTAAATAAGATAACCTGAGATTTATAAGTCCTTTTTTACAAGGTAGAAATCAATTTTTTCATCATAATTTCCTTCCAGTCTTTCATTTAAGCCATCCAAATCTACCGGGGGAGGTACAATTACCTTGTCACCTCTTTTCCAGTTAAGCGGCATGGCAACCTTATTGGCATCTGACACTTGCAAAGCCTCCAATGCTCTGAGTATTTCATCCATATTTCTTCCAACATTCAATGGGTAATACATTACCAGTCTGATTTTTTTTGTCGGATCTATAAAAAACACGGCGCGAACAGCAGCTGTTTCACTTTCGTTAGGCTGCAACATACCGTAAAGTTTAGAAACTTTCATATCAATATCGGCGATAATAGGGAAGCTGAAATAAACCCCTGTTTTTTCTTTTACATTGTTTACCCATGCCAAATGAGAGTGAATACTATCAATACTCAATCCCATTAACTCAGTATTTAAAGCATCAAATTCATTTTTACGCTGTGCAAACCCACTCATTTCGGTTGTACAAACCGGTGTAAAATCAGCAGGATGAGAAAACAGTATAACCCATTTATCTTTTGCATATTCAGAAAATTTGATTTTACCTTTTGTTGTTACGGCTGTAAAATCCGGAGCCTGATCGCCAATTCTTGGCATTACATTTACTTCTTGTTCCATGATAATTTTTATTTTTAAAAGTTAATTTTTATTTAAGAAAGCACCATACATCCAAACCAATTTTTCCTGTTCCCTGATGTAATCGCTCATTAAGCTGTTAGTTCCTTCATCGTCGGCGTCACCCGATATCTGAAGAATAATCCTTTCTTTGGAAATAAGGAATGATAAACTTTCCAGAATGTTTTCCATATTTTTAATACCATCTGCAGTTTGTGAGGCTTCTTTTATTGTTGTTTGTGAAAAATAACTACTGTAACGATATTCCGGAGATCCGCCAAGGGTTAAAATGCGCTCTGCTATTTCATCAATTTTAATAATCAAGTCGTTATATAACTCTTCAAACTTTAAATGCAATTCAAAGAATTTTTCTCCTCTTACATTCCAATGAAAGCCTCTTACATTAGTATAAAAAATCTGATAATTTGCCAATAGTTCATTTAAATTCTGAACCAATAACTTCGATTTGTCTTCTTTTATTCCAATTTTATTCATGATCTTTTTCTTTTAAATTTGTTGGACAAAAGTACTGCAATAACAATCATAAGTCAAATCAATAGTTTTTATATTATAATAGATTTTTTTTATATTTGCATCATGATAAGTTTAATACAATTAGAATATGTTGTTGCTGTAGACAATTACCGTCATTTTGCAACTGCTGCAGAAAAGTGTTTTGTAACGCAGCCTACACTAAGTATGCAATTAAAAAAGATGGAAGAAGAGCTGGGCATAATTTTGTTTGACAGGAGTAAACAGCCCGTAATACCTACAGAAACAGGAAAGAAAATTATAGAACAGGCTCGTTTAGTATTACAGGAATCTAAAAAAATAACTATACTGGCAAATGAGGCAAAGGAAGAATTATCTGGAGAGCTTAGGATAGGAATAATTCCAACAATTTCTCCATATTTACTTCCATTATTTGCGGGAGAATTCAAAAAACATTATCCTAATGTTCATGTAAAGGTAGAGGAATTAGTTACTGAACAAATTGAAGAACGGTTACAGAAAGATTTTTTGGATGTTGGAATACTTGTAACTCCACTTCATAATAAAAACATTATTGAACAGCCGTTATATTATGAAGAAATGTTAATTTATTCGAATAAAACACATCCTTTGGCTCATCAGTCTGTAATTCAGATAAAAGACATTGCTTCTCCGGAAATATGGTTATTAAGCGATGGGCATTGTTTTAGGCATCAGGTAGTTAATTTATGTGATTTACATGATTTAGAAAATGACAAACTTCCCTTTGAATTTGAGGGAGGATCTTTAGACACATTAATGAAAATTATAGATCAGGAAGGCGGGTTTACATTAATTCCTGAACTGGCAGGAATAGAACTGCCTGAGGAGAAGAAAACACAGGTACGGCATTTAAGTAAGATGCACCCATTACGTGAGGTAAGTCTGGTGTTTACCCGTCAATTTGCAAAAACACGTCTTGTAGAACTTTTAGGAGAAAGTATAAAAAAAGCTGTTCCTAAAGAACTATTAAATCAAGACAGAGGAACACTGGTAGAATGGCGATAAAACATAACCTGTTTCTATGAATTTTATTAAAAAATATCGCTAATTTTACCTGATAGTTATGAAAAATAATTTATCATCAATAAAAAAACCCATTGCCACGGATATTAAGGCTTACCAAAAAGTATTTAAAGAAACGGTACGTTCTAAAATTACTTTACTTGACCTTATCATGCGTTATATCCTAAAAACAAAGGGAAAGGAAATCAGACCTATCATTGTTTTATATAGTGCAAAATTATTAGGGGAAATTAATCCTTCCACCTATAATGCCGCCACATTGATAGAACTGCTTCATACTGCAACATTGGTTCATGATGATGTTGTTGATGAATCGAACAGAAGAAGAGGAATGTTTTCCATAAATGCACTTTGGAGGAATAAGATAGCTGTTTTATCAGGAGATTTTTTATTGGCAAAAGGATTATTACTGGCAGTAGAAAATAAGCAATATCATTTATTGGAATATGTTTCAAAGGCAACGCGCGATATGAGTGAGGGAGAGTTATTACAAGCCGAAAAAGCAAGAAAAACTGATATTAGCGAAGATTTATATTTTGAAGTCATAAGAAAAAAAACAGCATCATTACTTGCCTCTTGTTTTGCCACGGGAGCTTATTCCGTTAATCAGGATAAAGAATTAATAGAAAAGCTATGGAAAATAGGAGAAAATACCGGAATTGCTTTTCAAATTATGGATGATTTACTTGATTTTGACACAAAGGGAACCACAGGAAAGCCTGCCGGCACTGATTTAAAAGAAAAAAAAATTACCCTTCCATTAATTTATCTTTTAAATCACTCCGATAAAAAAGAAAAAAAACACCTCCTTAAGTTAATAAAAAAGAAAAATAAAGATAAAGAAACCTTAAAAATACTAACACAGAGCGTACATAATTCAGGGGGGTTTGCTTATGCAGAGGAAATGATGAATAAATATAAGCAAAAAGCTATTGATTTATTAAGAGAATTTCCTGAAAACGATGCCAGAAACGCTCTTGAAGAGATAATACATTACATAGTAAAAAGGGAAAAATAAAAAAGGGAATGAAAAATTCAATCCCTTTTTTTACATTTATAACATGGTAATTACCTTATAATCATTTTTCTGATAGCAGTACCATCTATTTTATTTGCGTTACCCACATCGAGTTGGATAAAATAAATTCCTTTTGAGAGTGAAGGTATATTTATATTTAACCTTTTCCCTTTAAAGTTAGATTTATAAACAACCTGGCCGGCCTGGTTAATAATTCTTACTGCCTGAATTGTTTTTTCAGTTTGTACAGTAAATTTACCGGTATTTGGATTCGGGTAAATATTAATTTTTCCTGTAATTGCTTGCGAGTCGTTAATACCCGCACTTTCAACACGGTAAATAACAATTTGTCCCAACACATATTTACTGCCATCCATAACAACAACAACATATGTTGTAGTATCATTTTTAGGTGTGATCACAGGGTTTGCAACTTTAGAACTAAACCCGAAAGGACGAGAGCTCCAGGAATAAGTATAAGAACCTGACCCACCATAAACTTTAGCAAATAATTGAGTTGTATCTCCGGAAGGAACAATAGTTCGGTTAGCAGAAACATTTACGTGAAAAACATCTTTTACTAATATATAAGAAGATAATGTTTTGGTAAGGGTGGTATCTTTACCAATTGCAGTAAGAGTTACTGTATAAAAGCCCGCTTTATTAAACTTAACAACAGGATTTTGTGAGGTACTATCTGTTCCTGAGAGATACGATAATGTAGAAGGTTGGAATTTCCATTTCCATGCAGTAGGATTATTTGTAGATAGATCCTTAAACCTAACCGTATCTTTCACCGTAGGATCAGTAATATCAGCTTCAAAATCTGCAGTAAGTATTGGTGCAATATATCCTTGAAATAAATCAGCTTTCCATAACCCACGGCCAAAAGTAGCTCCATAAAGCACTCCTGTTTTAGCAGCATTATCATATCTTATTTCCAGTTCGTCAACAACTACATTGGGCAATTGATCAAAATAAGGTGTCCATTTGGAATACCCCTGACGTACATATACTCCAACATCTGTTCCAACATATAACTGTGTAGTATCTTTCAGCTTATTTTGCACGATACAATTTACAGGAATTGAAGGTAATCCTTCTGAAATATTACTCCATGTTACACCACTGTTTTTAGATTGGTAGACTCCTGAATTACCATATCCTCCCATCGTTATCCAAATTGTATTTGGCTCATTATTTTTTACAGCAATATAAGTAATACTTGCCTTATCAACTGGCAAGGAACCTGTTATGTCAACCCAATTTTTTCCACCATCAACAGTTTGGTAAAGTTTTGTTCGTGTAGCGGCATAAATAGTTTTATTATTTGATGGAGCAATAGCCATAGAACGAATTTTTGCACCGGTTCCGAAACTACTTATTTTATTCCACATATCGCCGCGGTTAGTAGTTTTGTATACTTCATCGTAACCTATATATAAAGTTGCAGAATTAACAGGATCCATAACGTATGGTGTTACCCATGCACCGCTACCGGAAAGTCCATTGGTAATTTTTTTACTGGATATCCATCTGTCTGTAGTTCTACGGATGGAGCCATTAGGAGTTTCAGCATATTGAATACTATCGGCGGTATAATCAATAAGGCATTCCATACCATCACCACCGGCAACATCATCCCAATTTCCATTATATAATAATTTAGTTCCATTATCCTGAAGTCCGTTTATTACTTCACCGGCTTTTGTAGCAGCTGTTCCAAGGCGATATATCTGACTAATAACAAGCCCGTTGGAAATATTATTCCATTTTTTACCATCATTAGTTTTATATATTCCTCCATCATTACATTCAAATAATGCATCTGTACCATTTTGGTAAACCAAATCATGTTTATCGGCGTGAACAATTTCATTGGTTCCACCACAATCACTAGACCAGTGATTACTCATTTTCCATGATTTACCGCCATCTTCAGTCATCCAGGTATTTACTCCTCCAACAAACACTCTCTGTGCATTATGCGGGTCGGCAACAACGGTAAGGTCGTACCAACCCTGGCCACCGGTATCTGTACCGCCACAAGCCCATCCCAGTAAATTTAATGTATCAGGAATTTGAACAAATGATCTTCCGGTATCAATGGATTTATAAAAGCCATAAAACCCATAGTTATTTTTATTAGCCATTATAGCATACACAACGTTGCTGCTATCCGGTGTAACAGTTAATTGCGTTCTTCCTCCCGCTGTTGTACTTACAGTTTTAGTCCAGTTTTTCCCACTATCTTCACTAAAATAAATAGATCCTGAATAAGTAGATCCCGTCATACGGGTACTGGAACCCGGCTGAAAAACTATATCCCTGAAATGCAAACTGTTAATATTTACCCAGGTATTACCTGCATCTGATGTTTTAAAAACACCACCATTGGTAGCGGCGTATAAAACATTTTGATTATTTGGATCCATAAGTAACTTAAAAATCATACCATACTGGCTGGCTTTCCATTTAAGTCCGGTAGTATTCCATGTAGTTCCGCCATCTGTGGATTTTAGCACCCCAACAGAATAAGTATCCCAATGATCCTTATCGCCTGTGGCCAGATAAACAACATCCTGGCCACCATTGTTAACGACAATAATATCAGAAACTCCCAATACCTCATTGTGATCTCCAAGAGGTTTCCAGGAATTTCCCAAATCAGTAGTTTTCCATACGCCGCCCGATGCAGATCCAATATATATAGTTGTTGAGTCAACAGGACTAAAAGCAACACAATTAACTCTACCTAATCCTGCATATCCACCGGGAGTAGTAGTAGGCCCCAAAGAAGACCATGGAAACCCGGAAATATTTTTCACAGAAGGATGTTCTGTGATATATTGCTGGTATACCTCATAAGCGTTTTTATTCGGGAATGCTCCCGTAACGGGGTTTACACGTGATTCCCAATACCATTCCCACCTTTTAAATTTTGCATAATTTTCATCACGCAGTTCTTCATCAACATAGGCTCCGCTTTTTTTTGCTTTTTCTTCATTCCACCAGGTTTTAAAAGCTTTCTGATAATCAGTTAATGTTAATGTATGTGTTTTTACTTTTTGTTGTGGAAGTAATTTTGTCCACTGCTGACCCTGAGTTTGGCCTGCAAAAAATATTCCTGCCAACCAAAAAGCCAGAACAGAAATAAATGCTTTCTTGTAAATAGTTTTCATAAACATTTAAAATTAATGATTTAACTTGCGAAAAAATAAAAAATTACCTGAAGGGGATACAATTAGAATTTTATGTGTTTTCGCAATAGAATTGTCCATAATATTTTCCGGCGACGAAATTAATAATAATCTTATCTAAAAAAAATTTAAATACATAAAAAAAGCCCGTGTTTGTATAACGGACTTTCTTAAAATTGAAAAAAACCGTTCTAAATTATTTCAACAGCTTCTTAAGTTCATCCTGAAGCTTTGCCCCTCTTAAGTTTTTAGCAACAATAATACCTTTTTGATTTATCAACACATTATGAGGTATTGATTGTACTCCATAAAGTTTTCCTGCTGTAGAACTCCAGTATTTTAAATCGGATACCTGAGGCCATGTAAGTCCGTCTTTTTTAATTGCTTCTACCCATTTATCATGGCTCTTATCCAATGAAACGCCAAAAACAGTAAATCCTTTATTTTTGTATTTTTTATATGCCTTTACCAGATTTGGATTCTCTGCTCGGCAAGGCATACACCATGATGCCCAGAAATCAACCAAAGTATATTTATGCTTTTTTACCACTGATGCTAGAGACACGGGTTTTCCCTCAGGATTATTTAATGTAAAATTAATAAATGGCTGCCCTACAGCAATCCTTTTTAAAGTCTTCACTCTGTTTTTTAAATATTTTACATACTCATTACTATCCAATGAAGGTGCAAAATTTGATGTAACAGAGTCTAATTGAGGTAAAGTAAGCGCAAAAGAATTTGTCATAATAATATATGGAGAAACAATACTTTTATTATGACGAGTTGCATATCCCAACATATAATTAATTTTCTCCTGTTGTAATTTATTATATGTCATTTCCAGTTTCTTCATCTTTTCTGCGTTCTTTTCATAACGAGCTTTACTATATTCCTTACTTAATGCTTTTTCCTCCTGACTAAAATGTTTGGTGGAATCCTTAAAAGCATAATACTCATCTTGTATTTTAGATCCTTTAATAACAGGATTATTAAGACTGTTAAGTCCTGCATCAACAGTTATGTGGTTATTACCCATCCATATAGGAATATATACATTAAATTTCTTTAATGATAAATAATATAAACCCGGTGATTTAAGAGTTCCTTTAAGCTCTCCCTTTCCATTATCTAAAGTGGTAGAATCCAACACCTTCCAGGCTCCGTTTGTTCGCTCCTGTAAAAATATTTCTGTAGAAGGTTTTAGGTTTTTAATATTAATATCTATGGTAAATCCATTTTTTTTTGTTTTGTTTTGACATGATGCTAAAAACAACATCGATAAAAACAATATACCCAGTGATAAAGAAATTTTACGCATGATTGATTTAATTTTTAATATGCAAAACTAAGCATTTCATATAGCACACAAAGGTTTTAACAAAAATTAACGCTTATATATTGAACAATCTATCTCAAATATTAAAGGTTTTAAAAACCATTTACTGTGAATCCACCATCAACTGATAATATCTGTCCTGTAATGTAGGAAGCTGCGGGTAAGCACAAAAAAACCACCGCTGCAGCTACTTCTTCTGCTTCTGCAATTCTGCCCATTGGTGTCCTTTGTAATACTTCTTTTAAATATGTTTGATTATTTAATAAATTTTCTACAAGAGGAGTCTTAGTGTACCATGGAGCTACAGCATTTACCCGTATATTATCAGCTGCCCATTCAACAGCCAGATTTCGGGTAAGTTGTACTAATGCAGCTTTAGTCATACCATAAGGTGCTCCTGTTCGCAAATGAGTTAACCCGGCTACCGACAAAACATTTACAACCGCCGCTCCTGTTTCACTATTCTTTAAAAGAGGATAAAAAATTGTAGAAACAGCATAGTTAGAATGCATATTAGTATTAAAAATATGTTGGTATTCTTTGGCTGTGTAATCCACTGCCTTTTTTCGAATATTAGTCCCCACATTATTTACTAATATATCAAGTTTCCCAGTTTTATTGTTTACTTCATTAAACATTTTCTCCCGGTCTTCATCTACAGTAATATCAGCTGTAATTGCAAAAGCATTTCCTCCTTTTTCTTTTACATGATTCACCTGCCGTTCAACTTCATCTCTGTTACGTGCCACAATATAGACATCAGCTCCCAAATCTGCCATTTCTTCTGCAACAGATTTTCCAATACCTTTTGTACTTCCGGTAATCAATGCCGTTTTTCCGCTTAAACTCCATTTATTTTTCATAATTTTATTTTTTTCTTGCTTGCATAAAAACAAAAATATAAAATTATGATTAGTATAGTTGATAAACGTATTCCTGATACTGCAAAAGAAAAGCTTTCACAGTTGGGAAATGTTATACCTATTTGCACAGAGGGCATTGTTTATGACGCAATAAAAGGACATCCGGATTTATTTTTTTGTAAAACAGATGATAAACTGATTGTTGCACCCAATTTACCGGCGAAGTATTTTAACATACTGAAAAAAGAAAATATTCCTTTTATAAAAGGGGGAAAACCTGTTGGTGATATGTATCCATATACGGCACATTATAATGCCGTAATTTCAAAATCGTATTTCATTCATAATAAAAAAGTAACCGATCCAGTTTTGTTAAACACAACAAAAGATAAACAATATATTCATGTAAACCAGGCATATACACGTTGTAGTTTACTACCCTTACACGACGATAAATTTATAACTTCTGATATGGGAATTTACAATGTATTACAAAAAAACGGAACAGATGTCCATTGGTTTTCTCCGGAAGGAATTTCTCTACCCGGATTTATACATGGATTTCTGGGGGGAGCTTTGGGAATAATGGAAAATAACATTTTTATCCTGGGAAGCCTGTCAAAATATAAATCAGGAAATCAGTTAAGAGAATTACTGGAAAAATATGGTTATCAAATAACAGAACTTTATGATGGCCCTTTGTTAGATGGTGGAAGTATAATATTTTTTTAGTAATTTTGTAAACTAATTGTTTTCAACAATGATACATTACGGTAACATTCCTCCAAATAAAAACTTTCTGAATATTAAAGAAAGAGACCGGTTCTGCTAGATTTACTCCCTTTATTTTCTAGTTATTATTCATTTAAAATTTTTAATATCATGAAATTGCCATTTGCAGAATCATATAAAATTAAATCCGTCGAAACAATTAAAAAAAGTACAGTAGAAGAAAGAAAAAACTGGATAAAAGAAGCCAAATACAATTTGTTTAATTTAAAAAGCCATCAGGTATTTGTTGATTTACTCACCGACTCAGGAACGGGGGCTATGAGCGACAAACAATGGTCCGCAATTATGGAAGGTGACGAAAGTTATGCCGGAGCGTCTTCATATTTTCACTTAAAAGATGCTATTAAGGATATTACAGGCTTTGAGTATTTTTTGCCAACACACCAGGGCAGGGCCGCTGAAAATGTATTGTTTTCCGCATTGATTAAAGAGGGAGATATTATTCCCGGAAACGCACAGTTTGACACCACCAAAGGCCATATTGAATATCGAAAAGCTACAGCTGTAGATTGTACCATTGATGAAGCCAACCATCCTTCTCTCAACCATCCTTTTAAAGGAAATGTTGACCTGGAAAAGCTGGAAACAGTTTTAAAAAAATATCCTAAAGAAAAAATTCCATTAATAATTGTTACTATTACCTGCAACTCAGCAGGAGGACAGCCTGTTTCCATGGAAAACATGAAAGACGTTAAAAAGCTGGCAGATAAATATGATATTCCCGTATTTTATGATGCTGCCAGGTTTGCTGAAAACGCTTATTTTATAAAAATAAGGGAAAAAGGCTATCAGAATAAAAGCATCCGCAGCATTATAAAAGAAATGTTCAGTTTTGCCGACGGCATGACGATGAGCAGTAAAAAAGATGCTATCGTAAATATGGGAGGTTTTATTGGTTTCCGTCACCGTGAAGACTTTGAAAAGGCTACTGAATTTGGTATTCTGTTTGAAGGATTTATTACTTATGGAGGAATGTCAGGACGTGATATGAACGCCCTTGCACAGGGCCTTTACGAAGGAACCGAATTTGATTACCTGGAAACACGCATAGGACAAGTGGCTTATCTGGGGCAAAAACTAAAAGATGCCGGAATTCCTGTTCAGTATCCTTTCGGCGGCCATGCTATTTTTGTTGATGCCAAATCATTTTTACCTTATGTGCCAATAGAACAGTATGTAGCTCAAACACTGGCTGTTGAATTATATATTGAAGGTGGTGTTCGAGGCGTGGAAATTGGTACCCTGCTTGCCGACCGTGACCCTGTAACCAGAAAAAACAGATATCCGGAAGTGGAGTGGCTACGGCTGGCAATACCACGAAGGGTATATACCAACAATCATATGAATTTTACCGCAGCAGCACTTATAAATGTTTTTGAAAGACGGAATGAAATTACTACCGGCTTTAAAATTGTAAAAGAAGCCCCCTTATTACGTCATTTTACTGTTGAACTGGAAAAAATATAACTTTATTTTTTCCCGGATGTAAACTTATAAATTATAATTATACATAGATTGATTTTCTTTTTGTTAAAGCCTTGCAAGTATAATAACGACAAGGGTTTTAAACAACAGGAATTATTTATTGTAAATATTTTTTTGATTTACTTTTTTATTTTCTCATGAAAAATTAATGTACTTTTGAGCGGTCATGAAAAAGCTTTCTGCTGTTATTATTTCATTTAACGAAGAAGAAAAAATTGAAAGATGTATTAAGTCACTACAACAGGTAGCTGATGAAATATTGGTTTTAGACTCTTTTTCTACCGACAGAACACAGCAAATTGTTAAAAGCCTCAATGCCCGGTTAGAAGTACATAAATTTCATGGATATATTGAACAAAAAAATATTGCTCTTTCCCTTGCTACTTACAATAATATCATTTCTCTGGATGCCGATGAAGTTCTCTCACCTGAATTACAGCAATCTATTCAAAAAGAAAAAGAAAAAGATTTTCCATTTGCAGGGTATAATATGAACCGTCTTACTTTTATCGGCGATAAACCCATTAAATGTTGCGGTTGGTATCCGGATAAAAAAATCAGGCTTTTTAACAAAACGCTGGGGCAGTGGAAAGGCACAAACCCTCACGATGAATATAAATTTCATCACCGGCAACCTGTGAAACATCTAAATGGCGATATACTGCATTATTCTTTTAAAGACATTGGCGACCTGGAACAACAAACACACCGTTTTGCCGCAATAAGCGCTGCCGCTTACCGGGAAAAGAAAAAAAGAACCATCCCTTTTGTCACTGTTTTAAGCCCAGGAGTTCGTTTTTTTAAAGATTACTTTCTAAAAAAAGGTTATTTATATGGGAAAACAGGCTTCCGTATAGCTTATTTTAATTCCCTGGGAACAAAATTAAAATATCAAAAATTAAATCAATTAATAAAAGATAACAAACAAAACTTATTCAAAAAAAATTGAGTTACACAATTATCATCATAAAATTATCATGCAATAAAACAGTTAATATCATTAAGAACATTATCTTAAATAAGAAAATATAATTATATGAATTTAGAAAAGATTTTTCATCCTATCTGGGCCGACTTCGACCCTAATAATCACATGAGGCATACTGCATATAACGATTATGCCGCTGAAGTAAGAGTACAACTGTTAACCGCCAAAGGTTACAGCATGAATAAGCTTATCGAACTCTCTTTGGGCCCCGTGCTGCTTGTAGAAGAAACCCATTTTCTAAAAGAAATTCGCCAGGGAGAAACCATAAAAGTAGATGCTAAGTTGTTGGGAATATCAAAAGACGGCCGTTTCTGGAAAATACGTCATGATATATTTAACAACAACAATAAACTTGCCGCTTATATTATTGCAGAAGGCGCCTGGATAGATCTAAAAACCAGAAAGATAAAGCAACCGACGCAGGAAATTCTGGATCAGTTTCTTTCTCTTTCCAGAAGCGAAGGATTTCATTATATAGAAAAGCCTAAAAAATAAAACAATTATTTTTTCTGCTTTTCCCGTATTTTTTCCAACATAACTTTAGTCATTTTCGGTAAATCGTAAGTGGTTTTCAACCCCCAGTCTTGTTGCGACACGCTGTCATCAATAGATGCCGGCCAACTTTCGGCAATAGGTTGTCTAAAATCAGGTTTATAGGTAATAGTAAATGCCGGAATATGCTTTTTTATCTCTTCCGCAAGCTGCTTTGGATCAAAGGAAATCCCTGCCATATTATATGCCGACCTGTGCGTGAGTCGTGATGAATCTACTTCCATCAGTTTAATGGTGTTTTCAATAGCATCATCCATAAACATCATAGGCAATGCAGTATCTTCTTTCAAAAAACACTGATAAGTACCTTTGGCAAGAGCATCATAAAAAATCTCCACAGCATAATCAGTAGTCCCACCACCGGGTTCCGTTTTATAGCTAATCAAACCCGGATATCGAACACTCCTGAAATCAACATTATAGCGTCGATAATAATATTCACCCCACCGCTCTCCGGCAAGCTTGGAAATACCATATACAGTGTTGGGCTCCATAACTGTAAGCTGCGGAGTATTATAACGTGGTGTGGTAGGGCCGAAAACAGCAATACTACTAGGCCAAAACAGTTTTTTGGCATCCGACTGACGTGCCACTTCCAAAGTGTTCATCAAAGCCTTCATATTTATATCCCACGCCTGCAAGGGTATTTTTTCTGCATTACCCGAAAGTACGGCTGCCAGATTATAAATCTGCGTAATCTTATAACGCACAACAAAATGCATTAAATTTTTAAAGTCCAGCACATCTAAAATCTGAAAAGGCCCGCTCTCCCTTATTTCTTTCGTCGGCTGTTTAATATCCGTCGCAAAAACATGTTCATTTCCGTAAATTTTACGCAATGCCATCACAAGCTCCGAGCCAATCTGCCCTGAACTTCCAATTACCAGTATATTGTCCATTTTTTTATAATTAAAATTCTGTACCGCAAAAGTAAGGAAACATTTTCACAGAAAATCATACGTAATCTCCTTAAAATTATTTGTATCAGGGCGGTTTAACAGGCTGTCCACTAATAGTTGCGGCAACAAAAGCCGTGTGTCACTACTGCCTGCGGGGCGCTCCCTTGTCGCACCCTCCGGCAGGTTCCACATCGCATTTTATTGCCACAAGCTACCGTTACCATCCTTACCGCAACAATAAGAAGAGTTTCACTTTCTAAATCAGAAATTAAAACTTACCTGCAACAGGTTTAAATATGGTGCGTGCAACAGTTTCAATAATTAATTGTAATATTTACAAGTAATTGCGACATGCACTATGAGCCATTGTTCGGCTTTTGTGCTTTACTATTCATTATTACTTTTAAGATAAATATCATCGCTCAACTTTTTCAATGCTTTTAAACTGTCTTTTTTATTCAGGATATTTAATTGATATTCAGCAATTTCATTTAATTGTTTAAATCTTTCATTTTTAGGAATTCCTTTTCGTATCATTTCAGCATTCATACTTTCAATGTTTGATAAAATAGCAAGTTCATTTATACTTGCAATATCTCTAATGTTCATTCCTTTTTTTGAAAGTTCAGGGTTAGCTTCACGCCAATCCTTTGCCGTGCATTTAAAAAGAACAACATTCAATAAATCTGCTTCTTCTGAGTAACTCAGCCACTCCGTGTCTTTTGTATAATTCTTTTTCGGGAGAATGTAATTCTTTATAGCGTCTGTATGAAAATGATAATTTGCTTTACTTAAAATTCGTTTTACATCCCATTCAATATTGTATTGGCTACTTTCTATTGCTTTAAATCTCTGATATTCTTTTATCAAATAAAGTTTAAATGTTGAACTTATTGCTGCCCCGAATTCAAATGCAATATCTCGATGTGCATAAGTCCCACCATATCTGCCGGATTTTGATGTTATTCCAATTGCATTGGTTTTTTCAATCCACTGTTTTGGACTTAAAACAAATGTTGGTAGTCCTGCTTCTGATTTAAAGTGGTCAAATTCCACCATATTAAAATTGGGGTTGTATAACATTTCCCAAGTTCCTAAAAATTCAATTGTAGTCCGTGTTCTTATCCAGTTTTTGATTATGTCAGCGGCTCTATTATCTCCTTTCTTTGCTTTTGCCATATCGGTTAAGCAAATAAAGTCATCTTCATTAATTTTTGTTATTGATATTATCGCATTTTCTATTTGAAGTTTCTTTATCTTGCTCATATTTAGCATTTTCCAAAGTGGTCAAATTATACCACTTTAAATTATTTATTCAAAAATAATCAATTTTTCAAACAAATTAAAACCTAAAAAGGGTAAACTATGTTCCTTTATCATACCCAGGGGTTTAACCGGCTTTCCACTTATAGTTGTAGCAACAATAAGAAGAGTTTCATTTTCTAAATCAGAAATTAAAACTTACCTGCAACAGGTTTTAACACATGATTATGAAACAGGCTCAAAATCTGATTTCTCCGCTCCACATTCAGGGCAAACCCAGTCGTCAGGTAAATCTTCAAAAGCAGTGCCGGGGGCTATTCCCGAATCAGGATCTCCTTCTGCCGGATCGTATATATGTCCGCA